>JADLGT010000274.1 GCA_020849195.1 Bacteroidia bacterium | reverse complement strand
TTCGTTATTAACCGACCCAACTACCGGTGGAGTAACCGCTTCGTATGCAATGTTAGGCGACCTGAATATTGCCGAGCCCGGTTCGCTCATCGGCTTTGCCGGTCCGCGTGTTGTTAAAGAAACCATTGGTAAAGACCTTCCTAAGGGCTTTCAAACCGCCGAATTTGTATTGGAGCATGGATTCCTCGATAAAATAATTAATCGTAAGGAGCTGAAAATGAAGTTATCGCAACTGCTTCGGTTGTTTAAAAACTAATCTTTTCGTTTGCCGGGTTAAAAGATTCGCTTATCTTTGCATCCCTTATAAATTAAATAAACAGAACAATGTATTTAACTGCTGAAGTAAAAAAGAAAATAATTAGTACACACGGTAAATCTGAAACGAATACAGGTTCGGCTGAAGCCCAAATCGCTTTATTCACACACCGTATCAATCACCTGTCCGGGCACCTGAAAAAATCGCCCAAAGATGTAAACACACAACGTTCGCTTCTTAACCTTGTTGGTAAAAGAAGAAGCCTGCTTGACCACCTCAAAAAAACAGAAATTGGACGTTACCGTGCAATCATCAAAGAACTTGATATCAGGAAATAATTTCTTGAAACGATAACATACGTTCAAAAGCATCACGCTTTCTACCGTGATGCTTTTGTGCTTTAATTCATCGGTTCTTTTTTCAAAAAATAAAAAACGAAAATAAATATAAACCATCCCGCATAGGGCGGGATACAAAACAAAAAAAGATGTCACAAAATGCAATTACTCATTCGTTCGATCTTGGAGACGGACGAACCATTACACTCGAAACAGGAAAACTTGCAACTCAAGCCGATGGGTCGGTTGTGGTACGCTGCGGAAACACCATGCTGCTGGCCACTGTTGTTTCAAATAAAGAAGCTAAAGAAAATGTTGATTTCATGCCGCTTACTGTCGATTATCAGGAAAAATATGCGTCAACCGGTCGCGTCCCGGGCGGATTTTTTAAACGTGAAGCCCGCTTGTCGGATTACGAAGTTCTTATCAGCCGCTTGGTCGATCGCGCCTTGCGTCCTTTGTTTCCCGACGATTATCATGCCGACACACAAGTGTTAATTTCATTGATTTCTTCGGATAAAGAAACTATGCCCGATTCGCTTGCCGGACTTGCAGCATCGGCAGCTATTGCAGTATCCGATATTCCGTTTAACGGCCCCATTTCCGAAGTGCGTGTTGCCCGCATCAACGGTAAGTTTGTAGTGAATCCCGCCAAGAGCGATCTTGAGCTGGCCGATTTAGATATTATTGTTGCTGCATCGGCAAACGATGTAAATATGGTTGAAGGCGAAATGAAAGAATGTTCGGAAACAGATATGGTTGAGGCAATAAAAATTGCACACGAAGCCATTAAAATTCAAATTAAAGCTCAACTTGAACTGGCTAAAAAAGCAGGTAAAGGAACGAAGCGTACCTTCAATCACGAAACATCCGACGAAGATTTAAAGAATACAATTACCAAAGCTTGCTTCGATAAAATGTATGCAGTGGCCAAGGCCGGACATGCCAACAAACAAAAACGAAAAGAATTATTTGAAACTATCCGCAAAGAATTCAAAGCAACACTTGCCGAAGAAACTCAAAAAGAAAAAGCCTTTTTGCTTGGCAAATATTTTCACGATATAGAAAAAGAAGCTGTACGCCAAAGCGTACTTAACGAGCGCACACGCCTCGACAGCCGTAAGCTGGAACAAATTCGTCCAATATGGTGCGAAGTTGATTATTTGCCCGGGGCACACGGCTCATCCATTTTTACCCGAGGCGAAACACAATCGTTAACAACTGTTACATTGGGTACAAAGCTCGATGAGCAAATTATTGATGGAGCTTTTATTGAGGGTACCAATAAATTTTTATTACATTATAATTTTCCTCCTTTCTCAACCGGCGAGGTTAAAATGATGCGTGGTACCGGTCGGCGCGAAGTTGGTCATGGTAATTTAGCAATGCGCGGATTAAAACAAGTTTTGCCGGCCGAACTTCCCTATACATTGCGAGTTGTGTCCGATATTCTTGAGTCGAACGGATCATCGTCTATGGCAACTGTTTGTGCAGGAACACTTGCGCTGATGGATGCAGGAATTAAAATAACAAAACCTGTTGCCGGTATTGCAATGGGATTAATCAGCGATAGCAAAACAAAAAAATATGCTGTATTGTCGGATATTCTCGGCGATGAAGATCATCTTGGCGACATGGATTTTAAAGTAGTGGGCACCAAAGACGGAATAACGGCTTGCCAAATGGATATTAAAGTAGATGGTCTATCTTACAAAGTGTTGGAGGAAGCACTGGCACAGGCCAAAGCCGGACGTATGCACATACTCGGCGAAATGGCTAAAGCCATCACCGCTCCGCGTGAAGACTACAAACCACATGCTCCGCGCATAGTAAAAATTACTATTCCAAAAGAATTTATTGGTGCAGTGATTGGTCCGGGCGGAAAAGTAATTCAGGAGATGCAGCGCGAAACAAACACCACTATTGTTATTGAAGAAGTTGGCAATAACGGCATCATTGATATTGCCGCATCCGACAAAGAGTCTATCGACAAAGCAGTTGCAAAAATAAAAGGCATCTGCGCTGTACCCGAAGTTGGAGAAGTGTATGAAGGAAAAGTTAAAACCATCGTTGCATTTGGAGCCTTCGTTGAGTTTCTTCCCGGCAAAGACGGACTGCTTCACATTTCGGAAGTAGATCACCGCAGGTTAGAAAATTTAGAAGGAGTTTTAAAGCAAGGCGATATGGTAAAAGTAAAACTGATAGGTACTGATCCTAAAACAGGAAAATTCAAATTGTCGCGAAAAGTGCTTATCCCAAAACCTGAAACGCAACCACAGAGTTAAACTTGGTAAATTGACTATTAACAACAAGGGCTGCAAATTTTTGCAGCCCTTGTTATTTGTTGTAATGTCCGATTGTTGCGAACAATTAGTAGAAGTATAACGCAAAATACAAATGCAATGGCTCGGTAGAATAATAATTACCTTTAACAAATATGGCAGAGAAAAACATTGAATTTGTAAACCGCGAATTAAGTTGGCTTTCTTTTAACGAACGTGTGCTGCAAGAAGCCGAAGATAAAACTGTTCCGCTGATTGAGCGCATCAAGTTCATGGGAATTTTTTCGAATAATCGCGACGAATTTTTTCGGGTACGCGTGGCTACAATTAAGCGTATGCTTAAACTCGGTCGCAAAGCCAATGATATACTCGGTGAAGATCCTGAAATTTTATTAGGCAAAATACAAAAAACCGTTATTGGACAAACAAACAAGTTTGATGGTGTTTACGAAGAATTGCTTCACGAATTAGGTAAGCAAAATATTTACATTCTTAACGAGCGCATGTTGAACGAAGAGCATGGAAAATTTGTTCGTCAGTATTTTCACGACGAAGTAATGCCGGCATTGGTTCCCATTATGGTAGATGATGCTCCGCAATTTCCTTATTTGCGCGATAAGTCGGTTTATTTTTTAACCAAGATTAACCGCGTTGATAAGAAACCTAAATATTCGCTCATTGAAATTCCATCGGAAGTGCTTCCGCGTTTTGTGGTCTTACCAAAACAAGGAGAAAAAAAATACATTATTCTGTTAGACGACGTGATTCGTTATTGCCTGAACGACGTGTTTTCTATTTTTGAACACGAATCAATAGAAGCCTATTCTATAAAAATGACACGCGATGCCGAATTAGACATTGACAATGATATTACCAAAAGCATTGTAGAGAAAATAGCGAAGAGTCTTAAAAAAAGAAAAAAAGGAACGCCGGTGCGTCTAATCTACGATAGCGACATGCCGATAGAGCTACTTGATTTTTTGATGCGAAAAATAAAACTGATTAAAAACGACAGCCTCATTCCGGGAGGACGTTACCATAATTTTAAAGATTTTTTAAAATTTCCGAATGTAGGTGGCGCAGATTTGCAATATAAAAATTCGTACGTGCTCGATCATGAAGCATTTAGCAGCACCACAAGTTATTTAAAAGCTATTCGCAAAAAAGATATTCTTTTATTTTATCCGTACCATAATTTTCATCACATAATTGATGTTTTGCGCGAAGCCTCTATCGACCCTAAGGTGGTTTCTATAAAAGCAACCTTGTACCGTGTGGCCAAACATTCGCGCATAGTAAATGCTTTGATTAACGCTGTTAAAAATGGAAAAAAAGTAACCGTGGTGGTAGAGCTGCAAGCACGGTTTGATGAAGAGGCCAACTTACATTGGTCGGATAAGCTGAAAGAAGAAGGAGTTAATGTTATTTACGGAGTGCCCGGATTAAAAATACACTCGAAATTATTTTTAATTACAAGACGCGAAAATGGTAAAGCCATTAAATACGCACATGTGGGTACCGGTAATTTCAACGAGCAAACCGCTAAAGTATATGCCGACTGCAGCTTGCTTACCTGTAACAAACGGATTACAGAAGATCTCACACATCTTTTTGATTTTTATGCAAACGCTACTAAACATAATGACTACAGAAGCTTACTTGTAGCTCCTTTTTTTATGCGGAAAAAATTAAATAATCTTATCAACAGAGAAATTGAAAACGCAAAGGCCGGCAAACCGGCTTACATCCTACTTAAATTAAACAACTTGGTTGATCGGGAAATTATAAAAAAATTGTACGATGCAAGCGGAGCGGGCGTAAACATAAAATTAATTATTCGAGGTATTTGCTGCCTCATACCCGGCGACTCGTTCAGTAAAAATATTGAAGCCATTAGCATTGTTGATAAGTACCTCGAACATAGCAGGGTGTTTATATTTTGCAATGGAGGTCGTGAAAAATACTTTTTATCTTCGGCTGACTGGATGAAAAGGAATTTGGATAGTCGTTCGGAAGTCGCAATTCCTATTTACGATAAAGAAATTCAACGTGAGCTGCTCCGCTATATTGAAATACAATGGAACGACAATACAAAAGCTCGCATTATTAATAAAAAGCAAGATAACCAATATCGTATGGATGGGGAGAAGACAAAAGTGCGGGCGCAGGATGATATATACAAATGGTTGAAGCAAAAGAAAACGAAATCAGTTGCGGTTGCAATTAAAAATAAATAATCAAATAGCCATCAACTCGTTTCAGTTTGCCAACGCTTATTAACAGAAGATAAATTCAGAAATTGAAATTCGCAGCTATCGACATCGGCTCAAACGCTCTACGCCTATTGTTCTGCAATGTGTTTAACGGCAAGCACGACCCTGTTTTTAAAAAAGCTGAATTAATTCGCGTCCCGCTTCGGCTCGGCGAAGACGCTTTTTTGAACGGAAAAATTTCAGAAAAGAAAATAAATAAGCTCGTAAAAACAATGACCGCCTTTCGTTGCTTGATTGATGTTTACGATGCTGTTGACTACCGCGCCTGCGCCACTTCGGCAATGCGCGAAGCCGCTAACAGTCCAGAAATAATAGAACTGATAAAGAAAGAGTCCGGAATGAAACTAGAAGTGATTGACGGATCAACTGAAGCCGGAATAATTTATTCGAATCACATTGCTGAACACCTGAGTAAAGCCAGCGCCTACCTTTACATAGATGTGGGAGGAGGAAGTACTGAAATCACACTATTTAACAAGGCTAAAGTAGTGGCTTCGCACTCTTTTAATATCGGCACTATACGTATGCTTCACGGCAAAGTAAGCAAAGACGCATGGAACGAGTTTAAAGTTTGGGT
>JADLGT010000273.1 GCA_020849195.1 Bacteroidia bacterium | reverse complement strand
TGCGTTAGGCTTGTCATTTCCCTGATAACCTTGATAAATAAAATGAATACTGTCGGTTGAGCAAGCAAATGATTTATCGGTTGTAAAATACGCCTGAGGTATGTTGGTTCGTTTGATGATTGCAGTGGTTGGTACTGTGTCAGTTTTTCCGCAGGCATTGGTAATAACACATTTGGCAAAATAGGTGCCGGTGTCTGCATAGGCATGATAAGCTATTTGATCGGTACTGGTTTTACCGTCGCCGAACAGCCATTTATAAGTTATCCCTCCAACGGCAGTAAATCTAACAGCGTCGCCCGGGCAGCCGGAATTATCGCCGCCTCCGTTCTGATTACTTGTAGTATTATCAACAAAATAAAAAGGTTGTTTAGGACCCGGCACACCTACGGTTATTGTTTTCACAATTGAATCCTCTTTACCACAAAGGTTGGTTACATAAAATTTGTAGGTGTAGCTGCCCGGCGTACTATATACATGGGCTGCCAACACTCCTATTACTGAATCTATTGGTCCTGTTATATTATCGGCACCGGTTCCGTCACCAAAATCTATGGTATATATATTTCCGGTTGAGTTTGATCCGTTGTCATCATCAAAGAAATAAACTATTCCGCCGGGACAAATGCTATCGGGTATGGCCATAAGGTTGGCTGAATTGCCCATGTTTGGGTCAATCTTTACATATTTGTAGTTGCTTGAATCCGATTGCCCACAACCATTTGTAACAACTAAATAAATTTTATGCAAGCCTGTGGCAGTAAATGTATGAGCAGGATATTTTAGTGTTGAAGTTGCTCCGTCTCCAAATTTCCACAAGTATGTGGTTTTGTCGTTCGTATTGTTTCCGTTGCCAAACGATACATTTATGCCCGGACAACTTATAATAGTATCGCTATTGCCGTTGTTATTTTGAAAATAAATATTCGGCTTACCATTATTAGGACCTCCGCTGCCAACAGTAAGAATTTGTGCAATTGTATCGCTGTTACCGCATCCCTTCGTAACAATTAATCTAACATTATACGTTCCGGAATTAGAATAGAAATACGATACATTTCGTTGGGTGGATATAGTTCCATCTCCCAAATCCCACAGGTAGCTTGTGCCCGATGAGTTGTTATTGAAGTTTACAGCCGAGTTTGGACAAACAGGATTAGGAAACACGTTAAAGGAAGAGTTAATCGGTAAGCCCGAACTAAGCACATTTACATAAATTGTATCTGCGTTTGTGCCTCCGCAAGAATTTGTAGCGGTAAGTATAACTCGCTTATTGCCCGGTGTTGAATAGCTGTGTGTTGGATTTGACTGGTTAGATGTAGTGGCATCGCCAAAACTCCATAAGTAGGAAGCGGCTTTATACGAAGTTGAAAAAAATACCTGATCGTTTATACAAACCTGGCTTAGATTGGCTGTTATTGAAAATTCCGGCTTTGCGGTATTTCCTACTACAACGTGTTTAGTAAGCATTTTTGTTCCGCACGAAATTGTATTTACAGTTACTTTAACATTATAGGTACCTGCATTATTAAATATATGAGAAGGGCAACACCAAAAATCGTTATTGGTCGAACCGTCGCCGTAATCCCACGAAATAGAATTATAGCTTCCCTGATTAAAATTGAAATTAACTGCTTCGCCGGGGCAGGAACTGGCTGATGTAATTGTAAAATCGGTTGCCCCGCCAACCTGAACCTGCATTTGGTTTTGACCAATGTAAATCATTGATTTGTTAGTTGTATCCCAAACCTGAAGCATTACATTATAACCGGGCCCGTTTATAGGATTAATAAATGTATGCGATGGATTTTTTAGGATGCTGGTATCGCCATCGCCAAAATTCCATTTAAAATAATTGCCGGATGGAGACCCTGTATAAGTAAAATTTACGAGTAAAGGCGCACAACCGTTATTAGGGTTTGCCGTAAAGTTAACTTGTGCAAAGTTGGCTAGCGAAAAGCATAATGTTGCTGTTGCACTTAGTAGTAGTTTATTAAACGAGTAGATTTTCCTCATGTGTATTTATTTTTTTATTAATTGCTATTGTTGTTTTATGTAATTATAGTTTTGTTTTTATTGAACCAAAAATAAATCAAATATTTATATAAGTCAAGGACGTACTTCTATTGCCGTAAAACACATTCTTTGAGGTACTTTTTTTCATTTTTTTCTTTTTTTTTACGCTGCGCAAAAATCAGGTTCGTGCAGATATAATCGCAATGACATGTGCATTTCGTTAACGGATGATGTCCTATTTACCACAGGCACGGATGATCATTCGCAAAGTGCTCGCTACCATATCCGCGCGAATGGGTAATAATATTTAGGAACAGCATAAGAATTGTGAAGGAATTATTTATCAAACCAATATATGGAAGACATATCGGTGTTACTTTTTATTGATACGTTCAAATCTTTTATAATGCCATTGGCTATATCATATACCCAGCCATGTATGTGCGGGTAGTTACGTTCGTTCCATGCATTTTGTATAGTTGAGGTTTTGCAGAGGTTAATTACTTGCTTCACTACATTTAGTTCGGTTAGTCTGTTCGCGCGCGCTTGTTCGTCTTTAATACTATCCAGTTCTTGTTGATGAAGGCGGTACACATCTTTAATATTACGAAGCCAGTTGTCAATCAATCCGTATTGTTTATTACTTAACGCAGCTTGTATTCCGCCGCAGCGGTAATGTCCGCATACAATAACGTGTTTAACCATTAATACTTGGACTGCAAAATCAAGTACACTCAGCATATTCATATCGGCATGTACGACCATATTGGCAATGTTACGGTGTACAAACACTTCGCCCGGCTGGGCATTTATAATTTCGTTGGCAGGTACGCGGCTGTCGGAACAGCCAATCCATAACAAGGGTGGCGATTGTCCTTTAGCCAGTTTAGTAAAGTAGTCGGGGTCTTCGGCTAACTTTTTCGCTACCCATTCGCGGTTGCCGTCTAATAATTTTTTATATAGTGCTTCCATAATTTATACGAAACCAAGGTACGGGAAAATGAAGGAAGCACAAAATTTTGGTAGCGCTAAGCTTTGTCCACATTCTTTCGCAAACGGTCATTGGTACATTTAGGGTCTTTTCGAAAATATTTTAAAATTGGCGAGCTTCGACTTTTGTAAAAAATAACTAAATGATACCCACAATACTCCCAATCCGTACACTGTGCTGCGTTTGAAATTGATGGAGGAGGCTTCTTTAAAATATTTGGTAGGGCAGGTTACTTCGGCAATTTCAAATCCGGCATAAAATATTTGTGCCGCAACCTGGTTGTCGAACACAAAGTCGTCGCTGTTGGCATGGTAATTTATGCGCTCTAATACTTGTTTCGAAAAGGCGCGATAGCCGGTGTGGTATTCGGAAAGTTTTTGATTCATTAAAATATTTTGCGACAAAGTAAGCAGTCGGTTAAAAATATATTTATACATGGGCATTCCACCGTTCAGTGCGCCTTTGCCAAGTATGCGCGAACCAAACACTACCTGGTAAATATCGTTGGCAACAATGCTTGCCATTGCCGGAATTAGGCGTGGCGTATATTGATAGTCGGGGTGAAGCATTATTACAATGTCGGCGCCGAGCGATAGTGCTTTGTCGTAACAGCTTTTTTGATTTCCACCGTATCCTTTATTTTTTTCGTGTTTAATAATATGCTTAATTCCTATTTGACGGGCAACTTCAACGGTATTGTCTTTGCTCGCGTCATCTACCAGGATAACATCATCCACAATTTCAAAAGGAATTTCGCTGTACGTTTTTTCGAGAGTTAATCCTGCATTGTATGCGGGAAGCACTACG
>JADLGT010000272.1 GCA_020849195.1 Bacteroidia bacterium | reverse complement strand
TTGATACCAGAAAAAAAGATTTATTTTTTGCCGGTTATTTATTTTAAAATAATTTTCAGAAAGTACACCGTATTCCTGCAAGCTATTATTCTTCTGAATTTGTTTTGGCGAGCCGGGCAACATAGTATTGTAATATGGAAAATTATTTTCGGCAGTTGTATTGAATACCTTAAGAGAAGTAACCCAGCTTTTTGTACTAACTTGTGCTTGCAAATTCTGAACAAGTGTTCCGAAACTTCCAAACGACGATCCGCAAGCAAGGCTTAACCCTTTATTAAAATTTGCTTCGTTGTTAAGGTGAATAGCTCCGCCCACCGCTCCGCTTCCCCATAGAGCAGCAGTGCCGCCATATTGAACAACAACTTTATCGGCAAAATAATTTGGAATAAGTGACAAATCGAATTGCCCGTACATAGGGTTATTTAAATTAAACCCATTCCACAGCAGGGCGGTATGCGATGCTCCTCCACCTCTAAATGAACTCGTTGCTAAACTGCCTAAGCCGTACGACTTAATAAACAAATGGCTTTCGGCACCAAGCAAATCGGCAAGATTACCCGAGCTATAACGACTTAAAACAGTGCTGTCGAACACAAGTAGTTTAGTTCCTGAAGAAAAATTTTGCAAACGGCTTGCGGTAATAATAACCGGATTTATTTTTTGTATAGAATCGAGTGGCTGGGCATTTATAAAATTTGCACAGCAAACGTATAAGAGTAGAATTACACTTTTATTTTTTTGCATACCTGAATGTATATCAGCAGCAAGGGAAGGAAACTCACAACAATTTACGGAACCGTATTGGTGCGCCTGTAGCTTTCTTCCCGAAGCTATTTGACATTCGTTTTTTCATTGGCAGGTCTTCTGGCTTACTCCGATCCGGCTGTCTTCCCATCTCCGTTAATTGAGACAGTGACTTGAGGATGCCGGGTTTATTTAAGGAGTTTACAGCATCGGGAAATGCCCTCGATTTTCACGAGGTTCCCATTTAATCGTATAACTAAATGATGTTATAAAAGAACCAATGAACGACAAAGGTAAAATTTTAATTTAAAAAAAACGAAATGGAAATTTTAATTTTTTTATTCTCGGATTTGCGTTAGAAGTATATTGGTTAAACCTGAATACCTATTACAAGTATATCGTCAATTTGTTCTAAATTACCTTTCCAATTTTCAATAATTGAATCTAATTTATCGCGTTGTTTATTAAAAGGTAATCCGTTTATTTCAAGTAAAGATTTTTGCAAATTTTTAACCATAAATTTTCTCCCTTTCTCACCACCAAATTGGTCGGCATAACCATCGCTAAACAAATAAATTGAATCATTTTTTTCGAGTTCAATTTTGTTGAGACTAAACTTACGTTGAAGTTCGAACTGCATGCCGCCAATAGGAGATTTATCGCCCTTGGTTTCGACTAATTTTCCGTTCCGAATCAAGTACAAAGGGCGATTGGCACCTGCAAACTCAAGTGTTTTCAAATTTTTATGTAATGCAATCAGCGAAATATCCATCCCATCGCGGTTACCGGCATTCTCCACGTCTTGTTGTAAAACGTGCCGCACTGCCCTATGCAGTTGGTTTAAAATTTCAGACGGATCGCTTACCTCTTTTTCGTTGATAATTTGTGTAAGCAAATTATTTCCTATCATGCTCATAAATGCGCCCGGAACACCGTGTCCTGTGCAATCAACAACCGCAATAAATAATTTATCTTTTTTTTCCGAGAAAAAATAAAAATCGCCGCTAACTATAGCTTTCGGCTTGTATAAAATAAAATGATTAGGCAGCGATTTGCTAATAAGCATTTCGGAAGGGAGAATGGCTTGCTGTATTTGCCTTGCGTAATTAATACTGTCGGTAATTTCTTTATTTTGATTTTCAACAATCAACTTTTGGTTTTCAATTTCACGTTTTTGATGATTTATAGCTGAGTTTTTATCGGCAAGCTCTTTGTTTATAATTCGAGTTGCCTTATACTGCCTGTAAACAACAAATACAATAACAAGCACAAGCAACAAAGCTGTTGCGATAAAATAGGTGCGAATATTTTGCTGCTTTATGCGTGCCGTTTGCGCATCGTTTTCTAAATTAAGTCTCACTATTTCGTTTTCCTTTTTTTCGGTTTCAAATTTTGTTTGCAGCTCGTTAATATTTTTTGTGTTGGTTTCGTTAAAGAGGGAATCTTTAACATCGGAATACATTTTATAATAATCGTACGCTTTTTGGTATTTGCCTGTTTGATAATAAACATTACCGAGTTCTTCGTAACAAGTCTTAATTAATTCTTTGCGACCTATTTGTTTACCAATAAACAAACCTTTATTAAAATACTCAATGGCCTTATCGAATACTTTCGTTTTAGAAAAAACCGTTGCTAAATTTATATAACAAAGCGCAAGCCCATTTTTATCGTTTTTCTGCGAGTAAATTTCGATTGCCTGGTTAAAATAATTCATTGCTTTTTTATCATCTCCCATCGAACTGCTGCAATAGGCAATATTAGCCAGCGTAAGCGCAATCGAAGATGAGTCGTGAAGCGATTTATATATTTCGAGGGCATTGGAATAATGTTGCATAGATTCGCTATAACTTTTTTTATCCTCATACATTACGCCTAAATTATTTTCGATTAATGCAATTGATGAAGAGTCTCCTATATCCCGAGCAATTCGATGCGCCTCCCTGTAATATTTTTCGGTATTTGCGTAATCCGACTTTGCCATATATATATTGGCAAGTCCATTATAGGCATCAAGAATCGTATTCTTGTTATTTGTTTTTTTGGCGTACTCTATAGTTTTTAAATAGTTTTGTACGGCTTCTTCATAATTTCCCTGGTAATAATATGCCGCCGATAAACGATTGTACAGCCAAGCTAATTTCGTCGTAAGGTTTATTTGTAAAGTAATTTTTATGGCTTCTTGGTAGGTCTTAATTGCATCGGAATAGGCGGCAGTAATAATAGCTATGTATCCCATATTGTCGAGACCAACAATATGACCCTTATGGTATTGAATGCTGTCGGCCAAATGAATGGCTCGCAGTGCATACTTTTTTGATTTATCGAAATCTTTATCGGAAAAATAATTCGACAGCTTGTTCAGTTGATTTACTTGTGATGTGTCGGCAAGTGTCGGCAAGATTTTTAAAATGCTATCCGGCCAGTTCTCGGCATTAGTGGTACAAAACAAAACAAGCGACAAAAGCAGGGCATACAAAAATCTTTTTTTAAAAAACGAAGGCATCGAACAAAAGTAAGTAATAACCGAGACTATACAATAGATATTGCATAAACTCAATTTAGTGTCAAATCGTGGGATAATTATCGCAAAAATAAATCCCGCCGATAATGACGGGATTTACAAAATTATTTTTGTGAAAAATTATACCAATTTGATTTATATTTTTTCCAATCAATATTGGTATAATGCCGATCGGATAGCTGTTTGGGCCAATGTAATTGGACCATTACAGATATCACATCGGTATTATTAAGGAATTCAGGTTTGGAGGTTCTCGTTGACCAGGTTATGACTCTGCAGTAAGCAATTTATTTTTTTCATTGTAAGGATCACCTTTCTTTTTGATGATATCCATATAAGTTTTCTCTTCAATTTTGCTGTCGATCCAACGGAATACATCAAAATATTGCAGGACCCTTCTTTTGCGTAATTCACTTTTTTTATCTGCTTGTAAATTCTTTCGTAACTTTTTAAATGATCTAAGTCTTTCTTTTTTTTCTTCGTTTAGGCCCGGAAGTTTTATGCTGAAAAAGTCGAGCATAATTTTTTCAAATTCAAATAATTGTTTGCGCTTTAACAGAAACCTGCGGGTTGATTTGGCCAGGTAGGGTATCTGTTCATAATTGCCAAGTTCGTAGTTAAGCACCAGTGCGAGGAGCCTTGCAGAAGAGTAAACATAATTTTCAACACGTTCACTGTAATTATTTATCAGACTATTTAACCAGTACACGGACCTTTTTAGGTATCCGTTAAAAAAACAGATATGCGATAAAAAATAAATCATTGATGATACATTCAATTTGTCGGCTTTCGATTCATTTTTACTTAGCCAGGTTTCGACGTCTTCTATTACCTGTTCAACTTTGTGGTTGATATAATAATAGGTATATATCCTCAATAAGTTGTTATAATAACCGGCTGCAAACCCGGTATTTTCTTTTAACAAAGGCATGTGCGGATTTTTAAGCTGATAAAAATGTTTTTTAATCTCTTCGAAACTCAAAATTCCCAGCCCTACAGTGAGTATATTATGGATAGCTTTAGAATAAATTCCGGGCAATGCCGAATTAATATCTTCATTGTTTTCCAGTAGTTGTTTTAAGCGGATATAAATTTTAAGTGCGTTTTTCATGTCATTGTTGTAATAATACTGAAAGCCCTTAAGCAGGAGGAAATACACATTTGCTTTGTAAGATCGTGCATGGTTGTTATTTTTTAATATGGAGGTGTCAACAAAATCCTGAAAGAAAAATTCGTTTTTCCCGCTTATGTCATGAAATTTTTTAAAGCCGAAGATCACAGCGTTTGCCCG
The DNA here is from genome assembly GCA_020849195.1 of Bacteroidia bacterium. GTDB lineage: Bacteria > Bacteroidota > Bacteroidia > JABDFU01 > JABDFU01 > JABDFU01. The sequence continues at coordinate 362 of JADLGT010000272.1, read as the reverse complement.
GCCTTTTCTGAAATCCATCAGGTTGGCGATTTTCATTAATATCTCTTTTTCTTTCCTAAATATTTCCGGTAGTTTTGTTTCCAGCCATTTAACATCTCGTTCCTCCTCTTTAACTAATTGAATAAATTCTGTTACTTCGAGATAATATGAAAGCAATTCAAATCTTTCGGCAATCTTGTGTGCATTTTCAAGAGATTTTAGGCATGGCGAAAATAGTTTTTTATGGAACAGGATCTCTGCATGATACATCAGCTCTCTGATTTTATGCACAGGTCCGTTACCGGTATGAAAGTTTCTCAGGCAATCAAGAAGCGTTGAGTACAGGTGGTTTTTTAAACTTGAAAATACATTGGGCTTAATGT
>JADLGT010000271.1 GCA_020849195.1 Bacteroidia bacterium | reverse complement strand
GTAAGGCATATCTTTTATTTTTAAAACTCTTGACTCGAATGAGCCGTTATCTACTTTGGCTTTTATGCCCGAGTATATAGTATAATCGCCGAATACCGAACCGCTATTGTGGCAATTGCTGAACGTGCAATTTTTAACCAGCATGGAACCAATAAAAGTAGTATAGGTAATCGTTAACGTATCTGCTCCACACGGATAAGCCTTAGGCTGAATCAGTTCGCCCCGTTTACTCGTGCAAGAAAAAAGAAAACACAAAAACAGAATTATATAAATCGTATTAAGAACGAAATTGTTTTTAAGCATAAGTAAAAAAGCAAGCTCAACGAAAGTATTAAAATTAAAATTAGAATTTAATTGAAAACCCATCAGACGCTAACGGCTGCCTTCGCAGGAAGTGTACTCAACTTCTCATCTGCGTTGCGCCAGTTAAAAAAGTTAATCGTTCCTTCACGACCGCTATTTATAAGCGCATTTATTTTTTGCTTTGATAAATCAAAATCGGTTGTACGTACATCCAATGTGTCGATAAATACGGTACGACCCCAATCGTTTTTATGTAAGTGTTTTTTATTGGCCATTTCCAACATAAAATTAACCAGCGCTGTAATATAGCCTTTCAGACCATTTATCTCAACAGGCTCGCTTGCCCAATCGTCTTTGCTAAATTTTATTTCTTTGGTACTGCCCAACCTAAACCCAAGTGTTTCGTGGTTAAACAGGTAGTCAATATCCGTATCGTAATCAACCGGTGTGGCATTTTGTAAATTGTCCACATATCGCCGGTGGTCAAACATATTCACGGCATAATTCCATGCAACACCCCCATCAACCACAATATCGTTCTTTAATTCTATGCTTTGGAAAAAAAGCGGGATGCTCATACTCATTCGTACAGCCAGGTGCAAGGGCATATCAGGAGTGGTTTCGTGCGACAAAACATCCGAACGCTGCTTGCTTAGGTTGGTACTTACTACATAGAGGTGTCTGAAAGCCTTGTCGGCAGAGGCCTTAGTAAGTTGTTTAAATGTACAATCCGTTGATCCTGTTTTTTCTTTGATGAGTTTTCCAATCCACTGCGAAAAGCTGTCGCCTTTAAACCATCCGTAATTTTGAACCACACGATTGATATTGAAAAAAGGAATTATGCTGCCGTCTTCAAAATTTTTAAAATTAGTTTGCGCAATTATATCCGACACTTCTTTATGAGAATACCCCAGCGCCAATAAGCAAGCGTTAATGGCTCCGGCCGATGTGCCTGCTACCCTCGAAATATTGCTCAGTATGTTTCGTTTCTCCAATTCTTCAAGTGCGCCTCCATAAGCAATGCCTTTTACGCCTCCGCCTTCAAAAACCAAATTCTTAAAATTGTAGTTCATATTATAATTACATTTAACGCAGTATAAAACAGAGTCCGAAGGTAATGAATAACCTAAAATGTCAATGACAATACAATAGGTTCAACAATATGTCCACAAGGATAGAATTCTCACCTTTGAAAGGCAGACCGAATAATACGACAAACTATGTACGATAGAATGTGTTTCGTAACGAAGATTTTAGGTTGGCATAATCACGCAAACTTTAGCCCTGCCTCACTTATTCCCATTGAATTTAAAGCCCATCATTTTTCCGCTTTTCATGTTTGCGCGCCCGCTGAAATAGCAAATACCACCACCTAATGGGTTGTTTGGCTCTTCCCCATATTTTTCGGGTTTGGCGCAATTGCCGTTAAAGTGTACAATGTGCTGCCCCATTAAAATTACGCCATAGTATTGTATAAAATAGTCGTCAACATTCACTTTGGAAGATTCAACAGGGTATTTTTCTTTTATGTGTGCTTTGATAATTTCTTTGGCCTTCGCCGCTTCATCCGGTGAGGGAGTAAAACGGGCAGTAGGCGAAATGTTATTGATTACTTTTTCTTTAACAAAAATTACAGTTTTGTCGTCCTGGGCTTTGCCCACTAATGATACAACTGAAAATATCATTATGCCTATAAATGTTTTTATCATTATGTGTTTTTTATATTGAGTACAAATTACGAAAAATTTGCATGTAATAAAAAACGATTAACAAAACAGCTTGCAGTAATTTTTATTAGAATTGTATTAGGTGTATGGATTTTGTATTAGAAGTGTGAGGCACTAAAGCAATTATTCGGGTTCATCTGTTGAATGGGATTTCGGTATCTCCCCATTGGTCTTTAAAAATTTTGCTCTTGAAACAATAAACCAAACCAAGGGTATTACACCTCCCGTTACAAAAACACCTGCGCCAATTCCCCGTAGCCATGTTAACTTTTTAAATATACCATAATCGATAAAGTCGGAAGAGCGGGCATACCACAAACCGTGCTCTATTACGGCCTTAAACTGAATAGCTCCCGCTGGAAATAGATCTAAAACAACCATAAGCATTAACCCGATATTGAGGCTCCAAAATGAAATGTTCACTATCTTATTATTCCAGTTTTCGTTCTTTATTAATAACCTCGAAGCGAATAATACAGCAGCAATAGAAATATTTCCGTAAACACCCATTAGTGCACCGTGAGCATGGTTTACAGTAAAATAAGTACCGTGTTCAAAATAATTCATTATGGGTAAGTTTACAATTATGCCCAATACTCCTGCACCAAAAAAATTCCAAAAATTTACTGCAACCAAAAATTTAAATACAGCAGGAAATCCAAAATCAGTAAGATTTTTGTACTCGGTATCTCCTATTGCAAACCTTGGCATGTTCTTAAATCGCCATGCTTCCACAGTTAATAAAATCAATGGGACGAATTGTAAAGTAGAAAATATGCTGCCTAAGGCCATTGTTGCTACCGGTTTTGCGTTCCAGTAAAAATTATGTGATATGCCCAGTAAGCCGGTTCCGAGAAAAAGAACGGTAGCAAAATACACTACACGTATAGCTGCCTGTCTGCTCACTAATCCCATCAACACCATGAGGTAGCTGACAATAACCGTTACAAAAACTTCAAAAAATGCTTCTACCCACATGTGTATTACCATCCATCGCCAGAAGTCGGCAATTACAAAATTGGTTTGTGGTTTTGCAACGAATCCGGATAAAAATAAAAGCGGAATACCAATTACTGAATACATAATCCAGTTTGGGAGATCCCAATGCCGCTTTTTTTTGAGCGCCGGTTTAATTCCTCTGTAAACTATAACAATCCAAAATACAAATATTACCATAAGCAGAATTTGATACACTTTACCGAAGTCAACAAACTCCCAACCCTGGTGGCCTATCCAATACCACCATGAACCTGTTAAGCCCAGCGGCCCAAGCACTATACCGGTTAAAGAGCCTGCAACAAGCAAAAACAACATTATGAATAGTATGTTAATTAATCTGGTTTGCCCCGGAATTTCTTTATTTGAGAGAATAGGTAAAATAAAAAAGGAAGAAGCAATCCAACAGGTAGTTATCCAAAACAGCGCTAACATGGTATGCCACGATCTGGAAATAACAATCGGAATATTTACAATATCAATGCCTATAACACCAAGCCAGTTGATAAAATCGTTAATGGTAACTAATCCGCTTAATACCTGCACAAAAAACAAAAGCACTGCCACTAAAAAAAACTTATATGTAGCGCGCTGTGAAGGAGTAGGCGAAAATTTTGCAACTTCCTCTATCGAAAATAAATTTTTGTCGGTTGGTTTAAAAAATTTGTTCGACAACTGGTTGTATTGACCGATAAAATAAAGTACAATGCCGCAGGTTAAAACAAATGCAAGTAGCCCTAACACACTCCACAAAATAACGGGCGAGGTTGGAGTGTTGCCTGCAGATGGGTCGTAGGGCCAATTGTGTGTATAACTGAAATCGTGCCCGGGCCGCTGAGCCGAACAAACCCATGCTCCCCAAAAAAAGAAAGAAGTCAGTTGGATAACTTCCGTTTTGTTTTTAATGAATCCATGTGGAAGCAGGCCGTTTCCAATATGGTTGATGTAAACAGATGTCTAATATTTTCTTAATTGCAGCAAGGCATAAGTTTGGGCCGCAGTAAGAGATACAATTTTTTGTTCCTCAGAATATTGATTGCGTTTTAATTCGCGTTTTACCTTTTCATTTATTTGTATGAGTTCGGATTCGTCTGCGCTCCTTCCCTTTTCACTTTTAAATTCCGTCTTATAAAAATCGATCATAAATTCATTTATCCAATGTAGCGCTTCGGCAGTGAAATCGGGACCTCTTTGTGCGCCATCGCCCATAAAACTCCCGTATTCCATCAACGCATACTTATGAAAAACTTCTTGGCCTTTCTCTATGTCTTGCTGAGTGATTATTGCATTGCCATTGTTGTCCAAAAATCCCGACATAGGTGGAGCATCTACATAGGTTTGTAACCCTATCATTCCCACACCAAGCAAACTAATTACCAAGATAAAAACCAGTGGTCCCCACCAGTTTTTGGTATTCATTATGTAGCTGATGCTGCTATTTTTATCTCTGTCTTCCATTTCTTTACATAATGATACGTACATAGAACCGATATAAAATATGATTGGCGTCAGGCTTTTGGGAATATTTTTTCAACCGGGATTTTGCAAATGAACTATTCCACTGTAGAGCAGCGGTGGAATCAAAATACCAACATACAAGCGAAAAATTCGCGACAAACTACGGAGGGCTTACCTTCAAGAGATTATGAGTGTGCCACAAAGTGCAAAACGTATAGAAATTGTAGAGTGGTATTCGAACTAATTTGATGTAAAAGTTCAGACTTAATCTAACACAAATATTGTCTGTTTTGAAGTACTGTATTATCTCTTGTTAAAAAAATTCAAATGTTTTGTTTTTACTTTCACTTTACTACAATTCTTCCCAGTAGTTTGTTGAAATATTTTTTTGCCTCAATCAGGTCTTGCTGTTTTTGAATGAGTGCGTCTAAATTCTCGCTGCGGTCGGCTGTTTTGAGTATGTTGCTGTTCTGATCAAGCAATTGTTCTATTTGCCTGGCTTTAAAAGAATAAATCGAATCGTAAACTGATTTTTTCAAAATTTGGCTTTCGGTTTGGACAGCTATATTGTGCTGTTCCCATTTAGCCAAAGTGTAGGGACTACTTACCAAATCAATGGCAACTTTGGTTACATCAACATCGCTGTGGGTTATAAAAAAATTCATGTCGGGGATTTGTCCGCTTGTCCTGCTTTTGAGGTAAGCAGCATAAATTGTTTCGTACGACCGGTTAGAAAATTTAATTTCATCGTGTTCAAGTTCATCTATAATAATTTCTGCAACGGTAACATTCACTTGTAGCGGATTGCCCCTGTCGTCCTTCTCATTACCGTCCACTAAAATAGTTTTATCGGCATAATTTAATAACAAGCGAATGATGCCACGTTCCTGGTGTTCGATACTATTTTCGGGCAGTAGCGGTTGTGGCGGTGCTTCAACATTTACTTCATCAATTAGCGACGGTTCGGATAGCGCATTTTCTTTTTTGTTTTTTTCGTTTGTTTTTTTTCTTCTGATTTTGTTCAGCTCATTAAGCAGCAACTGTTCGTCCATGTCCATCAAACGGCTGCATTCTTTAATATAAACCGATCGGTTAATGGCTTCGGGTATTATAGCTATGCTTTCAACTATATCTTTCACCAACTGTGCTTTCTTTATCGGATCGTTCGACACTTCCGAATAAAGCAGCATTGTTTTAAAAGCGATAAAATCTTTGGTATTGCTTTCAATAAATTTTTTCAATTCATCATTGCTCACTCGCTTTGCAAACGAATCCGGATCGTCCCCATCAGGGAATAATAACACTTTTACATTCAAGCCTTCTTCCAGTATCATATTAATGCCTCTAAAGCTGGCTTTGATACCTGCATTATCGCCATCGTAAAGTATAGTTATGTTTTGAGTGTAACGTTTAATTAAACGAATTTGCTCAATGGTTAATGAGGTGCCCGACGAAGCCACCACATTTTCAATACCGGCCTGATGCATGGAAATTACATCGGTATAACCTTCTACCAAATAGCATACGTCGTTTGATATGATTGATTTTTTTGCAAAATAAATTCCGTACAGTACATTGCTCTTGTGGTAAATTTCGGTTTCGGGCGAATTAATATATTTAGCCAGTTTTTTATCGGTCTTTAATATACGCCCACCAAAAGCAATTATTCGGCCGGTTAGGTTATGAATAGGAAATATAACCCTGCCCGAAAATCGATCGAAAAGATGAGTCTCCGAAATTGGGCTCGGCGCATTTCCTCCGGCATCTTCTTTATTTACTGTTAACCCTGCTTTAACCAAATATTCAGCTTTATAGCCTTTCTTCAATGCGTCATTTGTAAACGCTTTTCGGTCGTCGAGCGCATAACCCAGTTGAAATTTCTCAATGATATCGTCGCGGAATCCTCGCTCTTTAAAATAGCTTAAACCTATCGAGCGACCTTCGTCGGTGGTCAATAAATTATTGGAGAAATATTTTTGTGCATGTGTACAAACTACATACAAGCTTTCTTTTTCATTCTGCGATAAAATTTCTTCGGGTGTTCTTTCCTTCTCTTCAATTTCGATGTTGTATTTTTTGGCTAAAAAACGAAGGGCTTCCGGATAACTCAACTGGTCGTGTTCCATTATAAAATTCACCGAGTTGCCTGCTTTTCCGCAACCGAAACATTTGTAAATACCTTTTGCAGGCGACACTGTAAACGAAGGTGTTTTTTCGTTATGAAAAGGACACAATCCAAGCAGATTTGCGCCCCGCTTTTTCAATGTAACATAATCGCCCACTATTTCCTCAATGCGTGCAGCATCAAAAATTTTATCAATAGTATCTTTTGGTATCATAGTAAAGCAACTGAAAGAAACAGTCTGTTTTTTAAAAGGGGAACTAATTTATTAAAAAATGCGGTATCACTCTTTTAATTTGAGAGAGATTTTGCAACATCGCCTCAAAGACCAATAAAAACTGTTGCTCATTGGAATAGCACGCTATAACTTAAGCACACTTTGCATTTTTGCGCTACGCACTTAATGCAATAATTCATATATCCTATTAATTTGACAATGGATTTGCGTAACTTTGACTACTCTCTTTAGCCATGTTTATTTTACCTAAAAATCGTATTTATTTTTTGATAATAAATTTTATTTGGGCAACCACATTCATATTATTTGTGTCTTACAGTAAAAAGAGTGTTGTTCCTGCCGATCAAAATTATATTAATAAATATGCCGAAACTATTTCCGGACTTGAATCCGGATTATTTAATCTGAAATCAACGGTAGAAAAAAATGATGCTTTAACCGAAGGCGGCAAAAAAAATATTTACTCGGCAATTGTACAATGCAGAAATAAAATGAAAGTGGCCGATTTTTGGCTTCGTTACCTTGAACCAATTTCTCAAAAAAAAATAAATGGACCGCTTCCCATAGAGTGGGAAACAGAAGTGTTTGAGAAGTTTGAAAGGCCATATAAACGAGAGGGATATGGCCTTACACTGGCAGAGCTTGCTTTAGATGAAGCGAATGTAAACCGTAATACCCTTGAAAAATTAATACAACCCGCCATTGATGCAATTGCAGTTTATAGAGCCGACTCGATTACAAAAAACTTGAATGGATACGATCATTTCTTTTTGGCGAACAGGTTGTTCTTGTTAAACCTTGCGGCAATTTATACCACCGGCTTCGAGTGCCCTAATACCGAAAATATAATTCCTGAACTTAAGGTGATGTTAAAAGCAGCAGAAGATATTTATTCTGCTTACAACTCATCATTCCCGCAACAAGTTATTTCAAGCGACTATCTAAAACTTTTTGAAAAAACAAAAAAATTTATTGATGCTCAATCTTCAGACATTGCGCAGTTCGACCACTTTTCCTTTATCCGAAATTTTGTTAATCCCTTGTTTTCAATCAATCAACAATTAATTCGAAAATACAATGTTAAATCAAACAACTATAACGACTTTACCCTTAATGACAATGTAAATTCAATTTTTGATAAGAAGTTGTATAAGGGTCAATTTACAAAAGGAATTTATGCAACAGTAACAGATGAGAAAATTTTAGCTGAAATAAAAAATGTCGGGAAACAACTTTTTTATGATCCGATATTATCCGGCAGCAATGAACGGAGCTGCTTTTCTTGCCACAAGCCCTCACAGGGTTTTACCGATACTGCCGTTGCAACTAACTTGGCATTTGGTCGTACGAAATCATTAACTAGAAATACTCCTTCGTTACTTAATGTAATACACAACCACCTGATAATGCTCGATGGTAAATTAACGTCTTTACAAGAACAGGCAAAAACGGTTATCACCAATCCTGAAGAAATGGGAGGAACAGAAAAAGATGTCCTTGAAAAAGTGCTCTCTTGTAAAGAGTATAAAACAACTTTTAAAAAAATAAAAAAGCAAGCGCATTTAGATAAAGAAATTACTTTCTATGATATTATTTCGGCTGTAATTTATTACTACAGCGACTTCAGCTATTTTTATTCTCCGTTTGACGAAGCGTTTAATGAGAAAGATGTAAGTATAACCGAAGAAAGTAAGACGGGATTCAATTTATTTATGGGCAAAGCTCAATGCGGAACCTGTCATTTCGTTCCTCAATTTAATGGGGTAAAACCTCCTTATATTGGATCTGAATTTGAAGTGGTTGGAACTCCTGCGGATGCTAAGTATTCATCTTTAAGCGATGACAAAGGGAGATACAATGTGAATCCGGCAGATGAAATGTTGTTTGCTTTTAGAACGAATACCCTACGAAACGCAACGATCACAAAGCCCTATATGCACAATGGTGTTTTCGTAACTTTAGAGGAAGTAATTGATTTTTATGACGCAGGGGGCGGTATTGGGCATAAATTAAAACTAAACAATCAAACTTTGTCTGCCGATTCGCTTCGCCTCAATGTAGCAGAAAAAAAAGAGATTCTTGCTTTTATCAAATCATTGACTGAAAAAGTACCTGTTGAAATACCTCCGGTCAGCCTGCCTCTGTCAACAAATAAAAAACTAAACAACAGGATAGTCGGAGGATTATATTAGCTTTAACGTATAAAGTTTTCACCTTGATAAAATTAAACAATAGGTTATTTGTAATTTTCCTGTCTGCCAAAGCAGCGAAATTGACAGTCAAATTAAAAAAACAATTAAATGAAAATTAAATTATTTGTCATTTGCTTGTACCTGTTTGCACGGGCATCCGGATGCGACCCGGATAAAGTACAGCCCGCCATTCCGGATATTTATACACCTGAAGAGGCAAAGATGAAGTTGCAAAAATGGGAAGAAGGTAAAAAGTCGTACAAAAAAAATTGTGGTAGCTGC
>JADLGT010000270.1 GCA_020849195.1 Bacteroidia bacterium | reverse complement strand
TAAAACAAAAAGCCACTCGCGAATTAACTAAAATAGATGTATCGAACATCCCTCCCGGTGTTTACATTGTCAGTACATATACTTCCGGTCAACCAACTTGCCAAAAAAAAATAGCCATTAGCCGTTGACGCTTAGAAGCGATGTGTGTATCCTGTTCAAAAACTCTTCATTAAACTTGTTTATAATTTTGTATTAATACGGCATTTGCAGAAATTTACATCCGTAAGTGAATTGGTTTTGTGTTATTTTTACAATGAGTAAACGAGTTTAGCTTAACCTTTAAAGTTTTTTAAAACACACACAAGTGAAGCAATACCACGACTTGATGCACCATGTAATGGAGCATGGCGCTGTAAAAACCGACAGAACAGGAACCGGCACCCGCAGTGTGTTTGGTTATCAAATGCGTTTTAATTTGCAAGATGGTTTTCCTTTACTTACTACAAAAAAACTCCATACACGTTCTATTATTTATGAACTGCTATGGTTTTTAAAAGGCGAAACCAATACAAAATATCTGAAAGAAAACGGTGTAACAATTTGGGACGAATGGGCCGATGCGAATGGAAATTTAGGACCCGTGTATGGATATCAATGGCGCAGTTGGCCAACCGCCGATGGCCGACATATTGACCAAATTTCGAATGTAATTGAACAGATAAAAAAAAATCCCGACTCACGCCGATTGATAGTTAGTGCATGGAATGTGGCCGAAATTGAAAAAATGAAGCTGCCGCCCTGCCATGCTTTTTTTCAGTTTTATATTGCCGATGGAAAACTCAGTTGTCAATTGTACCAACGCAGCGCAGATATTTTTTTGGGTGTACCGTTCAACATAGCGTCTTATGCCTTGTTAACCATGATGGTTGCTCAGGTTTGCAAATTGCAATACGGCGACTTTGTGCATACACTTGGCGACGCACATTTATATTCCAATCACCTTGAGCAAGCAAAAATTCAATTGTCGCGATCAACAAAACCACTACCCACAATGAAAATAAATCCGGCAGTCAAAAATATTTTCGAATTTAAATTTGAAGATTTTACACTGGAAAATTATGATCCACACCCACATATCAAAGCAAGTGTAGCCGTGTAAAATGCAGAAATAAAATTCAACAACAAACCGAAACCAATATTAATATAAGCAATTAACCGTCGAGCCTCCAAGCATATCTAAATGATTATATCGAGCATAGCAGCAGTAGCAAAAAATAATGCAATAGGTAAAAACAATCAGTTGATTTGGAGACTCCCTGCCGATATGCAGTATTTTAAAGATAAAACAACCGGACATTGTGTTATAACCGGTCGAAAAAATTACGAATCAATTCCGGTTAAATTCAGACCACTTGAAAAGCGCACCAACATTGTTGTTACACACCAATCAAATTATTCGGCTCCCGGCGCAATTGTAGTTCACTCTATTACTGAAGCTATTGAAACGGCACGCAAAAAATTAGAAACGGAAGTGTTTATTATTGGTGGTGCAGAAATATACAAACAAACAATAAATATTGCCGATAGAATTTACCTTACGGAGGTTCATGAAAATTTTGATGGCGATGCGTTTTTTCCTATCGTAGAAAAAACCAAATGGAAAGAAGTGAGCCGTGTTAATATGCCTATTGACGACAAACACAAGCACTCCTTCTCTTTTTGTATTTTGGAAAAAATCTAAGTAATTTTATTCGATTAACTGCTAAAAAAATGAAAGGAAAATCCTTATTGACGATTGCCGGTCTGATGGTCTTACTATTATGTTTTAATGCCTGTCACAAAAGCGACCGCGACTCAGACAACGAAACACAATCATCTGTTGACAATGCAATCGCCAATGAAATTTTTAACGATGTCTTTAAACAAATTGCATATTATGCCGACTCCAACAGCGTATTTAAATTAAGCTCGGCAGCCTGCGATTCTTCGTGGATTACCGGATCGGTTTATCCTAAAACACTTTACATTAAATTCGATAGCGTTTCGGGTTGTACAGATGCGATGGGAATTAATCACAAAGGGAAAATAATCAGCGTGCTTTCGAAAAAACTAACCGACTCCTTAGCCGTAATTACTACAACCTTTTCAGGTTTTTCTCGCAATGGCTATTCCGTAAGCGGAAACCAAACACTTACCAATAAAGGTCGTTTAAACGGAAAAACAACTTTTGGTATGAATGTAAACAATTGTACGATTGTTACTTCTTCCGGAAAAACAATAACATGGAATGCTCAACTTACCTACACGTTGAGTGCAGGCGATACCACCGGCACTTTTGTGGATGATGAGTTTTCGGTAACCGGATCTGCTAATGGTACCGGAACACAGGGAGAGACATTCACAGTAAAAGTAACTAAGAGTTTAACTTTTGTTTTAGTTTGTTCGCGCATTACTTCGGGAACACTATCAATCACACCCGGCAATCTCTCGCCACGCACAGTCGATTTTGGTAATGGAGTTTGCGATAACAATATAACTGTAACAACACCAAACAAGTCTTATACAATTGCGCTCCCCTGATTTAAATTTCTTTAACCTCTGTCGAAAATTCAAAAAGGAATAGCTTAGAGAAATTCCCTATCGTAATTTTGTATCTTTAACCGATATGAAAAAAAATTTACCTCCTCTCTTTTTGTGTACCACACTGGCTGTCGTATTTTTTTTATCATGTAAGCATAATGACAAACAAGCCGAAAAAGAAGAAGGAATAACCAATGTCTCAACTTCCAAAGAACTATCGGAGCTCAATGAAAAAATAATGGCCGACTCGGGAAATGCCGAGTTATTTTATAGTCGTGCAAAATATTTTATGAGCATACATGATTATACTGCCGCCTTAACCGATATGTCGCAAACTATGCACCGCGATAGTACCAAGCCCGTATATTATATTACTCTATCCGACTTGTATTTATATACAAACCAAACGGGAAAAAGTAAAATTGCTCTCGAAAAATGTATCTCTATCGATCCAAAAAATACAGACGCAATGTTAAAACTTGCCGAATTATATTTTTACGTTAAAAAATACCAAGAGTCTATTAACTATCTTAACGACGCATTAAAAATTGACAACTATATTTCAAAAGCTTACTTTTTGAAAGGAATGAATTTTAAAGAGTTGGGAGATACAGCTAAGTCTATTTCGGCAATGATTACCGCAACAGAACAAGACCCCGACTATTTTTCCGCTTACATGGAGTTGGGGCTGCTTTACGCTGCACAAAAAAATAAACTTGCAGTTGACTATTATAATAATGCGCTACGAATTAATTCCGGTAGCACGCAGGCTTTATACAACAAGGCTAAATTTTTTCAGGATATTAAAGAATGGAATAGTTCAGACAGTATCTATGGTATATTGTTAAAAATGGATCCGAAATATAAAAATGCGTATTATAATCTCGGCGCAATTGCTTTGGTCAACAAGCAATATGAAAAAGCAATAAAAAATTTTTCAAATGCCATCAACACCGACCCGAAATACACCGAAGCTTATTACGCACGAGGCACAGCATATTTACAGTTAAAAGATAAAACAAAAGCCAAAGCCGATTATCAAATGGCTATTCAAATCGACCCCGAGTACCTCCCTGCAAAAAATG
>JADLGT010000269.1 GCA_020849195.1 Bacteroidia bacterium | reverse complement strand
TGTCCGAACCCTATGTTTTTTGTCCACGATACAAATATACGAAAGTTGTCCTAAAGTACAACATTAAAAAGTCGTTATTATTTGTTAAATATTTCGAAGTCGGGGCCCGTCAAAAAATGGCTGGTAACACAGGATTAAACGTAACCCCGCCGAAAAAGCGGGGCTGCGTTTAATCCTTATATGTTATGCCCAGTTTTTATTTAGTTTCAGTCTGTTGCGCCCCAAGTTTATATGCAAACCCGATTAACAAATTTGTCGAGTTTGTTTTTACAGTCCCGTCATTGATAACAGCAAGTTTACTCACATTGTAAAGTCCAAAGTTGTCGCAGAGTTCGAGTGAAATTGAAAATTTGTTTTTGATAGGAACTATAAGTCCAAGTCCGGCAGTCGCGCCAAAGTCAAACCTTTTGAAGTTGTCAATATTGTCGGTAGTTTTTTTGGAAAGATATTTCGTCGCTCCGTAAATTTCTGTCTGTTTTATTAAATACCCGGAAAATAATCCTGTATTGAAAAAGTATTTTATTTTTTTTCCGATTGTCGCACGAACGATAATAGGCATTGTCAAATAGCCAAAATGAAAGTAGTCCGTCCATTTTTCGCTGTCAATTACATTGCCAAAATTGTCTGTGTAATAAATTGTCCCCGTTACTAATGAACCTTTTCTTTCAAACTGAATGTCTGTCCGAATAGAGAATATTTTTGGGAAGTTGTATTGAAAAAATAGTCCGCCCGAAAAACCAACTGCAGGCTTGTGATATTGTTTGATAATGTCGTTTCCCCGAAGAAAAATTATGCTTGGACTTCCGACAAGTCCAATGTCAATCTTGTTTTGTTGTCCAAAAGCTGCTGTCGTTAAAACTGCTATCAAAATGGAAAGAGTCAAATATTTCATTTGTCGTTTTTAAAATTGGGCATAACTACATTTTAGAACTAAGCCAATGATTATAATTAATAATTTCTGTGTCTTCTAAGGCGTGTTCACGTACGAATATTTTCATCTTTTTAAGCAATTTTTTATCACTTTTCGGTAAAGCCGTTTGGATTAATTTCCCAATTATTACAAGTAACTCAGCGTCTCTTTTGTGTTCTTCTTTTTTCATCAACTTCTTGTACTCACTTTTCAACTGAAGCATTCGGTAATCGAGTGTATCAAAATCGCCCAGTTCGTAACGAATAATTAATTCGGCGACAGCAATTTTAAACCGAAGCGATTGATCGGCATTTTTATAACCCTCGTGATGGTATAAATTATTAAGGTTTCGAATGGAATTACGGAAGTCTTTTTTATCGAACCAAAGCACGGCTAAATTCAGGTAAATAAAAATATCGTAAAACGAAGCCGGCTTTGATTTTTTGCTTTGCTTCAAGTCTTCCAAAATACTAATTGCATTGTCTTTGTCGAGTACAGAGTAGTTAATCACCAACGAGTTTTCGTAAAAGAACAGATACTTGTCGCGCAACAGTCCGCTATATTCGTCCATTGCTAATTTTAACTGATCAACATATTTGAGTGAATCTTTGTGCTTTTTATTTTTAAACAAGCTGTTTACAATGTACGTCAGCATCTGCAGTTTGGTGTCGTGATTATTTCGGTTAAATAAATTTTCTCGTAAAAACGAATAATAGGTAGTAAGCAAATATTTTTCTAATGATATGAAATCATGTTTTTGAAGCAGCACCTGACTTACCGCTCTGTACATTTTAAAGCGGAGCAAAGGGCTCTTTTTTACATTTTTATCATTGGTAAAATTATTAATGGTGCTCTCGAGTAATGTCAATACGGTTGATCCTTTTTCAGAAAAATTTTGTGTGATTTTTAATCTATAGGTTACCGTAGCAAGAATGTCATCTATCTGTCTCAAACTATTCAACTTTTCACGAATATCCTTTCTTTTGTTAATGTAATTTTCCGGATCTACGGACATCACTTCATGCGAGAGGCGTATGTATTCACCGTAAATAATATCTAATAATTCATACGATTCTATTTTATCAGCCACATCTTCTGCTTTTTTATTAAACCTAAGAGCTAGTAAAAAGCGATTCTTTGAAAAATAAAAACGAACCAATGAGAGTAAATGAAGAACATACATTATCTCATCTTTTCGGTAGTGTAACAATAATAAACTTTCATTTATATCTTGAATCAGCCTGTTTTTAAGGCGATAAAAGGAATTTTTATCGTTATTGGAATATAGTTTTTTTAGAATTTTATTGTCGTCATATTTTTCATTCGAGTGGCGTATGTAATCGAATAGCTCTATGTCTTTTCTGTTGTCGTGGTCGCGCATACGCTTAGCCAACAATTTAAAATGGCGGATGTCTTCTTTATTAAGACCCTGTATTATTTTATTTAAAATGTCCATATACTTTATTTTGAATAAGTAAGAAAATTAATAAATTAATTTTAAACATCAATTACTTTATTCTATTTTTGTATCAACATTAAAACTTATTCCTATGAAACACCCATGATAACTTTGATTTCACAAGCACAAATGAATATCATGGGTGTTCCA
>JADLGT010000268.1 GCA_020849195.1 Bacteroidia bacterium | reverse complement strand
TACTTCAGGCAGCGCTTGAGTCGGGACGTTGGTTTGCCAGCGACCGCAACGTAGGCGAAATTGCCGGAAAAGGCGTATCTATTGAAGAGTTTGACTTTAAAGTAAAGCAACAGCTCGAAAATTATAAACGTAATTCGCAGCAAAATACTGTTGATCCTGCAATGGAAGACCAGTTTGTTCAACAAACCTGGAACCAAATGATAAATGATATAGTAATGACCAAAGAGTATGAAAAACTCGGGCTGAGCGTTTCCGAAGATGAGCTCTATGATCTAATGCTTGTTCACCCTCACAAATATGTTGTACAACAATTTACCGATCGCGAAACAGGAAAGGTAAACAAAGAGTTTGCCGATGCTGAAGGGCTGTTGGATGTGAAAAAACTTAATGCGCTTGTGCAACAAATGAACGAACAACAGGAAGCCGCATGGAGTGATTTAGAAAAAGCCGTTAAACAAGACCGGATATCAGAAAAGTATAATAACCTTATTAAAAGCGGACTCTTTTATACCACAGCTCAGGCTAAACAAGAGTATGTTGCCCAAAACAAAATTTTTACGGTACACTACATTGTAAAAAAATACAGCTCGGTACCCGATAGTTCGATTAAGGTAAGCGACTCCGACCTTAACGCCTATTATAACGAACATCAAAATGATTACAAACAACCCGACGAAACCCGAAAAATTGACTATATAAGCTATGATGTTTTTCCTGCAAAAGAAGATTCGGAGGCAATAAAAAACGACATGGTTCGTATTGCAGATGAGTTTAAAACAAAAACACGAAAAGAAGATTCGGCCTATGTAATATCGGAGTCTGACAGCCGTAATTTTGATGCAAGCTTTCACAAAAAAGGTACACTGTCGCCCGAAATAGACTCACTTATGATGAATGAAACAAAAGGCTTTGTGTACGGTCCTTACATTGAAAATAATACATACAAAGTTTCCAAACTTGTTGACGAACATCTTGCCGCCGACTCGGCAAAAGAACGTCACATTCTTATTGCGCTTGAGCCTCAAAACAAGCCCGGAGTGAAGCGCACCAAAGAACGTGCAAAAGCAATGGCTGACAGCATTACCGAACTTATTAAAAGTAAAAAGAAAACATTCGAAGATTTAGTAAAAGAAGTTTCCGAAGATCCCGGATCAATTGAAAAAGGTGGCGACTATGGTTGGTTTAACGCAAACAGCGGATTTGTTGAGCCTTTCAAAAATGCGGGGCTGCTTGGTAAAAAAGGTGATTTGACTGTTGTTGAAACGCAATTTGGCTACCATATTATTGAAGTACTCGACAGAAGTAAAACCGAATCTAAACTTGTTCAAGTAGCTACCATTGATAAAAAAATTGAACCTTCGGCCAAAACAATTCAAAGCTATTATACCAAAGCAGGTGAATTTAGCGGCAAATACCGCACAAAGGAGGCATTTGAAAAAGCCATTGAAGACCAAAAACTAAATAAACGAGTAGCCGAAAATGTGAAAGAAGGCGACAAACAAATACCCGGACTTGAGTCGCCGCGAGAGTTAGTACGCTGGATGTACAACGAGAAAACCAAAGTGGGCGACGTTTCGGATGCCTATGAATTAGGCAATAAATTTATTGTTGCTGTGCTTACCGAAATACGTCCGAAAGGTATTTCACCACTCGAATTGGTGCGCGACCTCATTGAACCTAAAGCGAAAGAAAGAAAAAAAGCAGCGATGTTTGTTGAACAATTTAACAAGGTAATGGTTGGTGAAAAAAAATTCGAAAATATTGCTATCCTGCTCGATCAACAAGTGAAAGACATGGACGACTTGACATTTAATACGCCATCGTTGCCCGGCATGGGGCGCGAAGATGAGTTTGTCGGGAACACCGTTACCATGAAGGCAGGTCAAGTATCAAAACCTATCACAGGTCGTACAGGTGTATTTCTTGTTACGGTTGAAAAAATAAAAGATCCTGCAGAAACAAAAGACTACAATTCTATTATAACACAATCAGTAAACGCTATGCAATCGCGTGTAGATTACGAAGTAATTGACGCATTAAAAGACAATGCGAACATAGTTGATAAAAAAGCTAAATTTTATTGATTGTATATACACAAGAAAATACAACCCCATCTGCAAAACAGTTGGGGTTTTTTATGAAAACATAATGCGTAAAAAAGTTGCACTTATAATATTAGATGGATGGGGCATTGGCAATGGCAGCAAAAGTGATGCTATTGCAAATGCAAAAACTCCTTTTGTAAATAGCTTGTATAAAAAGTACGCCCACTCCACTTTACGTACATCGGGCGAAAACGTAGGATTGCCCGACGGCCAAATGGGTAATTCGGAAGTGGGGCATTTGAATATTGGTGCAGGTCGTGTAGTGTATCAGGATTTTGCAAGAATAAATAAAGAAATTCGTGAGCATAAAATAGATTCAAATCCTGTTCTGATCTCAACATTTGAGTACGCAAAAAAAAATAATAAAGATTTACATCTGATTGGGCTCGTATCCGATGGCGGTGTACACGCACATCAATTGCATTTACACCGACT
>JADLGT010000267.1 GCA_020849195.1 Bacteroidia bacterium | reverse complement strand
TGCCCCTATTTTCGATGCTTACCTTCATAAATACAAATGTGGGTAAGCAAAACTAAGAATCCAAAATCATAAATAAATGCTATTCAATTACTTATGATTTTAACTCAAAAACGCTGGACAAGTCAGGGCCCGATGGCTACGATAAACGCTACAAAAATGCCTTATGTCCGGGAATATATAACGTAATTGTTACTGATAACAATGGTTGCAAAACAACGGTAAAAGTTAATGCGCCGTAAAAAAATTATAACAAAATGTTTACTTACAGCGATTAATAAAAAATAAAAAATGAAAACACGACTTTACGTTTTCTGCACCGCAGCATTAATTGCTGTAAGTGCTACTGTCTTTGCACAAAGCGCAAATGGTTTTAGAAGCTCAACAACCAAGAACTAATAACCAAAAACTCCCTCAAAGGCTCAGGCATGTGCTTCACCCCCAACAAGGGGCAAATAGCCGACGCAAAAGGAAATTCGCATCCCGAAATTTTATACAAAGGCGATGGAGGTGGTGCAGAAATATATTTACGCAAAACCGGCATGAGCTACGTTACAAGTAATATGGGTGAAGTAATGCGCGAAATTGACAAAGAAGTTGAGCTAAGAAAATTTGACCTGAATTTTTCGCAACAACAAGTTGAAGAACTAAAACGTAAGCTCCTTCAACCAGTAAACATTTGCGAAGCCCGCGATAACCATAGAAAGGTGTTTTAAAATACTATCCGTCTATTAACCTCATCAAAAACAGGTTTTCTTCACACTCGCACTAGTGATGTGGGAATACCTTTTTTTGATAGTGGAACGGAGGGGTAAATTTATCAGCTATCCGAAAACCAAGTTACCGCAAGATGTTGTATTTTTACCCATATAGCTTTTTTATTGTATATGTTTTAAGAGTTGGTTGGCAGTGTTCAGCCAAATTTTTATCGGACACTAATAATTATAAATACCGAAAGGGTAAAAATTTACAATGAATAAAAAGAGATAGACCCTTTTTAAATTTATTATTCACCAATAAAATATGACCTCGAAAGAAATACGTCAAACATTTTTAGATTTTTTCAAATCGAAAAACCATATTGTCGTTCCTTCGGCACCAATGGTTGTTAAGAACGATCCTACGCTTATGTTTACCAACGCGGGAATGAATCAATTTAAAAATCTTTTTTTGGGTAACGCTCCCGTAAAACACTCGCGTGTAGTCAATACCCAAAAATGTTTACGTGTTTCGGGAAAGCACAACGATTTAGAAGAAGTAGGTGTTGATACGTACCACCACACCATGTTCGAAATGCTGGGAAATTGGAGCTTTGGAAATCCTGCTCAGCCAAACCCGGATCCATCCGATGCCGGCGGCTATTTTAAAAAAGAGGCCATTGCTTGGGCTTGGGAATTGTTAACTGAAGTATATAAAATTGATGCAGCTCGTTTATACGTTACTGTTTTTGAAGGAAGCGAGGCAGATAATCTTGCGTTTGATCAGGAGTCGTACAACCATTGGAAAAAATTTATTCCCGAAGACCGCATATTAAAAGGCAGTAAAAAAGATAATTTTTGGGAGATGGGCGATACAGGCCCCTGCGGCCCTTGCACAGAGATTCATGCAGATATACGATCGGAAGAAGATCGCAAAAAGAAAGATGGAAAAATATTGGTGAACACCGCGCATCCTCAAGTTATTGAGATATGGAACAATGTGTTCATGGAATTTAACCGAAAAGCAAACGGATCGCTCGAGAAACTGCCCGCACAACACGTGGACACGGGTATGGGATTCGAACGGCTGTGTATGCTGCTGCAAGGCAAGCAGAGCAATTACGACACAGATGTGTTTACACCATTGATACAAAAAATTGCGGAACTAAGTAAGGTTCAATATGGGTCGAGTGTTCGCAGTGATATAGCCATACGTGTAATTGCCGACCACGTAAGAGCGATTGCTTTTTCCATTGCCGACGGACAGTTGCCTTCCAACACGGGTGCCGGATATGTGATACGCAGAATTTTAAGAAGAGCTGTACGTTATGGTTATCAATCGCTTGGTTTTAAAGAAGCGTTTATTTTTAAATTGTCGGGTGTGTTGGTCGAACAAATGGGAGATGCTTTCCCTGAGTTGAAAAAACAGCACGTTTTGATTGAGAAAGTTGTGCGCGAGGAAGAAACATCGTTTTACAAAACATTGGAGCGAGGACTTACAAAAATAAATGCTATTAAAGAAAAAGTACTGAGTGGCGAAATTGCTTTTGAATTGTACGACACGTACGGATTTCCGATAGACCTTACGCAGCTCATTGGTCGCGAAAATGGTTTTGAGGTGGATATGGACGGCTTCAACAAATGTATGGAGCAACAAAAAAACCGGTCGCGCGAAGCAACATCTGTTGATACAGGCGACTGTACAGCAGTGGATTCCGGACACGGAGTTAGGGATTCAAAATTTGTTGGATATGAAAAAACAAACGAACAAACCACTGTGCTTCAATACAGAAAAGTAAAAACAAAAAATAAAGAGCAATACCAAATTGTTTTAAGTAAAACTCCTTTCTACGCCGAAAGCGGCGGACAGGTGGGCGACACAGGATATTTAGATTGCGGAACCGAAAAAATTTCGATTACCGACACAAAAAAAGAAAACGGAATTAGTATTCATTATGCCGATAAGCTTCCAAAAGAAT
>JADLGT010000266.1 GCA_020849195.1 Bacteroidia bacterium | reverse complement strand
TCTTTCCTCTCAAAGCAAAGCAGGGTGGAGTATTGCGCCGTGCCGGGCATACCGAGGCCACTATTGACCTGGCCAGATTAGCCGGCTTTGAACCCGCCGGAGTATTGGTAGAAATTATGAACGAAGATGGAACAATGGCAAGGTTGCCGGAACTTTTAAAAATTGCAAAAAAATTAGATTTGAAAATAATTTCTATTGAAGACCTTATCGCTTATCGGTTAAAAACCGAAACAATTATTGAAAAACAAGTTGATGTAAAGATGCCGACTGTTTATGGTGATTTTAAACTCACTGCATACAAACAAACCACTACTACTCAGGAACATCTTGCTCTTGTAAAAGGAACATGGAAAAAAAATGAACCCATTTTAGTGAGGGTTCACTCCTCTTGCCTTACCGGCGATATTTTTGGTTCGTGTCGCTGCGACTGCGGACCGCAATTACACAAAGCAATGGAGATGATTGAACAAGAAGGTAAAGGCGTAATTGTTTACATGAATCAGGAAGGGAGAGGCATTGGGCTGCTTAATAAATTACAGGCCTATAAATTGCAAGAGCAAGGTCTTGATACTGTTGAAGCCAACATTAAACTTGGATTTGAAATGGACGAACGCGATTACGGTGTTGGCGCACAAATATTGCGCGACCTGGGAGTAGGAAAAATTCGCCTGCTTACCAATAATCCTAAAAAACGTGCAGGGCTTATTGGTTACGGTCTTGAAATAGTTGAGAATGTAGCCATCGAGATACAATCGAACGTGCATAATAAATTATATCTGCAAGCAAAGCGCGATAAAATGGGTCATACACTTAGGCTAAAAGATTGAGTATCACCCGCCTTTCAGATTTTTTTTCTTACCTTCGCAAACCGTACCAAATCATTACACAAGCCTATGATTAAACGTTTATCCCTCTTATTTCTTCTCGGCACACAACTTTTTTTTACCTTATCAGAGGCACAGGTAGCCGATTTTTCTGCTTCCACTGTTTCGGGCTGTAGCCCGCTCATCGTAAAATTTACAGATTTATCTACCGGAGGCGGCGCAAACCCAAGCTGGTCATGGGATCTCGGAAATGGTAACGTTTCGATTAATCAAAATCCTACTGCAACTTACAATACACCCGGAACTTATACTGTTAAACTTACCTATAAAAATAATAGCACAGGATTGTCGGATACCGAAACAAAAACTGCATACATCACTGTGTTCGCTAATCCTACCGCTAACTTTACAACAAACGATACTGTTGGATGCGCTCCTCTTTTAGTAAACCTTACCGACTTGTCAGTGAAAGGTTCAGGAAATATTGCGTCCTGGCTATGGACTTTCGGAGATGGAACGCCTCCAAGTTCTTCGCAAAATCCAATACACACTTATGTTGCTTCCGGAAACTACACTATTTCACTTACTGTTACCGACGTAAACGGGTGTAAAAATACTTTTTCAAAAACCGCTTACATAAAAGTCTCGACTTCAAATTTGGCCGCAAGTTTTACGTCTTCGCCATCGGTAGGCTGTAAAGCCCCTGCTACATTTAATTTCACTAATACCTCAACCGGAACCGGAACTATTACCTATACATGGGCATTTGGCGACGGACAAACATCTTCTTCTACAAGCCCATCGAATACGTATGCGGCATCGGGAACTTACACTGTTACGTTAACAGCTAGTTCGTCGGCCGGATGTGCAAAAACAAGCACTGCTGCAGTTTCCGTTTTAGGTGGTTCGAACGTTACATTCAGCGCATCCGATTCGTCAGTTTGTTTGGGTACAACAATAGGTTTTACCGACAAAACAAATCCGGTTCCATCAGCATGGAGTTGGGCATTTGGAGATGGCGGCACATCAACTTCGCAAAACCCTTCGCATACCTTTGCAACTGCCGGCACTTATTCGGTGAAGTTAAAAGTTGTGTTTTCGGGTATATGCAACGATTCGGTAACCAAAACGTCTTTTATCACTGTAAACCCTAAACCTTCTGTTTCATTTACTGCCGATACTACACATACTTGCAGTGTTCCTTTTACTGTTAAATTTACCGATAAAACAACTCCTGCACCCGCCACTTGGAAGTGGTATTTTGGTGATGGAAATACTTCAACCTCACAAAACCCAACACACATATACAACTCCACCGGAACCGACAGCGTAAAATTAGTAGTAACCACTGCCGCAGGATGTAAGGATAGTTTGACAATTAAAAATTACATAAACATTATTCCTCCGGTAGCTAAATTTACTCCCACTCCTGATAAAGGTTGTGTACCGCTTACTGTCAATTTTACCGACCAAAGCACCTCCAACGAACCCATCACATCTTATGCCTGGGATTTTGGAGATCCTGCATCAGGGGCGAGCAATACTTCTACCCTAAAAAATCCTTCACACATATATAATGCAATTGGTAATTATACTGTAAAACTTACCATTACCAATTCGTATGGCTGTGTTTCCACATTCTCATTTGTTGCCATACAGGTTACAAATAAACCAACTGTTAACTTTACAGCATCGCCACTAAATTCCTGTGCATTAACTCCCGTAAATTTTGATGGCACCACATCGGTTAACGGAACAACTTGGGTATGGAGTTTCGGCGATGGTCAAAGTGGGTCAGGCGCCACAACCACGCACCTATACAGCGATACAGGTTTGTTTAACATTCAGCTCATTGTATTTAACATCGGTTGTCCCGATACGTTGGTAAAAAATCAATATGTGCATATCAGTCCGGCAGTTCCCCGCTTTACCTCCACATTAAACTGCTCCAATGTTTTAAGCCGCACATTTACCAATAGTTCGCTTGGAGCAGATAAATGGTATTGGAATTTTGGCGATGGATCGCCGGTTGATTCAACCAATTACAACCCATCACATACTTATGCAACAGCCGGGACTTATACGGTAAAACTTACCGCCAAAAATAATTCGTCGGGGTGTAAAAAAGATACCACTATTTTCATTACACTCATCGATTTAAAACCTTTATTTACTCTTGTTCCAAACAAAGGCTGTAATCCTTTACCTGTAAAGGTTACCAGTCAAACTTCGGGTGGAACGCCTGCATCTTACAGTTGGACATTTGGCGATGGAGGTACAAGCGGAAACGTAACTACAGCCAACCACACTTACTCGGCACCGGGTTTATTTACAGTTAAACTTTTTGTTACAGATAACTTTGGATGCACAGACAGTTTAGTTAAAACCGACTCGGTAAAAGTTTATGACATAACGCCTGATTTTTATATTAAAAGTCAATCCGGCTGCGACAGTCTTCAGGTATTCTTCCGCGACACATCTAAAACTAATCCCGCGGCAACAGCCTGGTTATGGACTTTCGGCGATGGTAAAACATCTATCGCACAGCATCCTTCACATTATTATTCTACCCCGGGTAGTTACAATGTAACTTTATTGGTTACCAACTCCGATGGATCGTGCTCGGTTACCAAAAACAACATTGTTGTATTTAAAAAACCTTCGGCTGCATTTACGGCGAGCTCCACACTGTCGTGCCCTGGCACAGCTCTTAATTTTACAAATCAATCTACGAACACCAATAAATATTTGTGGGATTTTGGCGACCCCGCATCCGGCATCAATAACACATCTACATTGTCAGCACCCTCGCATACTTACGCAGGCAACGGCACTTATACAGTAAAATTAATTGCTACCGACTCTATAACAGGCTGCAGCAACACGCTGACAAAAACAAATTATATTATTATTGACAAGCCGGTTATTGGTTTTAAAACTTCGTCAACAGCCTCTACCTGCCCTCCGCTCTCGGTTACATTTGTTGATACCAGCACGGCAGTAAGCGGAATAAGCAACCGCTATTGGGATTTTGGTGACGGAAATATTGCTCCCGTAATTACTAACGATACGGCTTCAAATACCTATTTAGCAGCCGGAAAATACACCGTAAAATTAATTGTAACCGACTCGGCCGGATGTGTAGATAGTGTTATTAAAGTAAACTTAGTTGTTGTTAACGGTCCTTCAGGAAATTACACGTTTACGCCAACAGGAGGATGTATTCCGTTTACAGTATCGTTTACCATTAATACCATTAACACAAAAACCGATTCGCTTGATTTTGGAGACGGCACACCATTTTACGTTGGCGACACTTGTTGTGTAACACATACCTATACAAGTGTTGGAACTAAAACACCCTTCTTAACACTTATCGACTCGGCCGGATGCAAATGGCTGGCACCCTCACCGGGAAGTATTCTCATTAGTCCATACCCTGCATCAAACTTTACTTACACGCCCACTTATCCAAAACCTCAAACAAATATTCCGTTTACAGACTTAAGTGTGGTAGGTGTTTCGTGGAAATGGGATTTTGGCGATGGAAAAGGAACTTCAACTCTGCAAAACCCTGTTTACAACTATTCCAAGCCGGGAATTTATTATGTAAAAGAAGTTGTAGATAACCTCGGATGTATTGATTCCATTACGAAAGAAATTATTGTCATTGAGGATTTACGTATCCCCAATGTATTTAGCCCTAATAACGATGGTAAAAATGACACCTTTACTTTAGAAGCTTTCGGCATTACACATCTCGATGTACACATTTACGACCGTTGGGGAATTGAAATGTATTATAAAGTAGCCGAAAAAGTATTTTGGGATGGCCACACCAATGCAGGACTAGAAGCACCCGATGGTACCTATTATTATATTATTAATGCTACAAGTATAACAGGCCAAAATCAGATATATAAAGGTTTCTTACAGTTGTTGCGTTAGTGTTGTGTTTGAGAAAATAAAAAATCCCGATTGGTTTGCAATCGGGATTTTTTATTTAAGGGATTTTATGTTACGCAAACTTCTTCTCAAAATCTTTCATTACTTCAACTAATACTTTCACACTTTCGAGTGGGAGGGCATTGTAAAGTGAAGCTCTGTATCCGCCAACATCACGATGTCCACGCAAGCCACTTAAGTTAGCAGCCTTCCAAAATTTATCAAACTCGGGTTCAAGTTCGGGTTTTGTCATAACAAAGTTTACATTCATATTCGAACGATCTTCTTTAACTACGGTTCCGGTAAATAACGAATTTCGGTCAATCTCGGTATAAAGCGTATCGGC
>JADLGT010000265.1 GCA_020849195.1 Bacteroidia bacterium | reverse complement strand
ATGCCTTACGTTGGAACGCCCGGTCCAACTTCACTTGACAATTGCACCTTACAAAAAATTCAAACATGGATTAATCATGGTGCGCCATTATAATTCGCATAAATTTGTACTATAAAGGCATGATAATTGCTATTTCATCGACAAAATCCAAAAACAAACACCCAATGAAACAAACACTTGTATTTATCACAGCGTTAATTTGTACGCACCTATTGTCGGCACAAATTTATTTAGCCAAAGAATCGGAAATAAGTTTTTTTTCGGCAACGCCAATGGAAAATATTTCAGCAATAAATAAGGCGGCTAAACCTATATTAAATACAGCTACCGGCGATGTGCAAGTAAAAATAGTAATGCAGGCCTTTCAATTTGAGAAACCACTGATGCAAGAACACTTTAACGAAAATTATGTTGAGAGTGATAAATATCCGGACGCAATTTATAAAGGAAAAATAAATGAACAAGTTGATTATTTAAAAGACGGAACTACGAAGGTTACCGTTGCCGGGAAATTAAAAATGCACGGGGTTGAAAAAGAATGTAACTTCGGAGGTACTGTAACAGTTAAAGGTCAACAAATATTACTTGAAACAAAATTTAAAATCCACATTGCCGATTATAACATTAAAATACCGAGTTTAGTTGTAAAAAATATTGCCGAAGACATAGACGTAACTGTAAATGCTTTGCTTGAGCCTTTTAAGAAATAAAATAGTATGCGCCTGAAAATATTTTTATTGCTTTTGTTGGTTTGTGAGTATCCCTCTTTTTCGTTTGCACAAGATTTAATGAGCATACTCGACTCGGTTCAAAAACCCGCAGGACACGAAAAAGTTTTCGCCACCTTTAAAGATTCAAAGGTCATCAATGCACAATCTACCGAAACGGTAAAAAAACGCTGCCTTGATTTTAATATCTCACACCGCTTTGGCAGCATGGGCGTGGAAAGTGGAGGAGGTCCTCATACTTTGTATGGATGGGACGCCATTTCGGATGTTCGGTTTTCATTTGATTATGGTATTACCGATAATATAACCATAGGAATTGCCAGAAATAAACGTTTAGAAAATATTGATGGAACTCTCAAGTGGCGCTTCCTCGAACAAACAGCCGACAACCACATCCCTGTGTCGGTCGCATTTTACGGAAACTCGGCAATTACACCAATGGCCAAATCCTCCTTTTATTTAGGAACCGTTAACGTAAGCCCTAAAATTACTGATCGCATTGCGTATGTAAGTCAATTAATTATTGCCCGAAAATTTACCCGCTATTTCTCCTTCGAAATTCTTCCAACGTACCAACATCGTAATTTTGTGAAAGCGCTTGTCAATTCCTATAATGGTAAGGAAGAAAGTAACGACCTGTTTGCCTTAGGTGCTGCCATGCGTTTAAAATTAACAAGGCGTATGGCTATATTGATCGATTATTTTCATGTGTTTTCCGATTACCGAAAAAATAATCCTGTAACTCCTTATTACGACCCGCTCGCGGTGGGGATTGAGATTGAAACCGGCGGACATGTGTTTCATATTAATGTTACCAATGCCTTAGGTATTATTGAAAACGACTTCATTCCAAACACTACCGATTCGTGGACGAAAGGCGGGTAAAAGCTGGGCTTCAATATTTCCAGGGTATTTAATTTCTGATTTTTGTTAATCTCGGACTTGCATTAGAAGTGAGATACCGATGCACGATATAAATTAATCCAATTCCAAATTTTGTTCACCTCCTCAATCGGCATGATACCATTGGACTATTTTATTCTAATGAATGGGTTAACACACTAACACAATTAGGTTGACTTTTTAGCGTTATACAGAGGTTAATATATGTGCAATACAGGCTATATCGACATTTTGGATGATTATGAAATTTTAATTACATAATCTAGTGTTAAAATTTGTATATATAAAATCGTAAAATTTATTAAGTTTTTATTATTATTGTGGGCTTTTATTTATAACTCAAAACAAAAAATTTTTAACAAATAAATTATAAACCAAAAACAGCAGATTATGAGCAACGAGAAATCAAAATCCGGTATGTCGGCCTTGGCTGCCACCATTAGTATTGTAGTAGCAATGGCTATTGGCATTGTAGTGTGGCAATTTGTATTGGGCAGTCCGTCTAATTTCGATGGAGAGGGCCAGCCTAAAGACGGAAATATTTTGGGCATGATGTACAAAGGAGGCTTTATTGTACCTATCCTTATCGGCATCTTCATCACCATTGTTACTTTCTCTATAGAGCGCCTAATGACAATTAGCCGTGCAAGCGGTGCAGGTAATTCTGCTGATTTTATCCGTACAATAAAATCATACCTTGCCGCTAATCAGTTGGATGAAGCTATTGCCGATTGCGATAAACAAAAAGGTTCGTTGGCCAATGTAGTTCGTGCCGGAGTTGAAAAACTTAAAAATATACAAGGGAGCAATTTGGACAAAGAAACTAAAGTTGCCGCTGTACAGAAAGAGTTGGAAGAAGCTACCTCGTTGGAGTTGCCAATGCTTTCAAAAAATCTTGTAATCATATCTACCTGTGCCACCATAGCCACACTGTGGGGGCTGATTGGAACTGTAATTGGTATGATTCGTTCGTTTGCTGCACTTTCTCATGGAGGTGCACCCGACACAACAATGCTTGCAACAGGTATTTCCGAAGCACTTATTAACACAGCCTTGGGTATTATCTCGTCTGTAATAGGTATTATTATGTATAATATTTTCAGTTCTAAAATTGACAGTCTTACTTACAGTATGGATGAAGCCGGTTTCAGCATTACACAATCGGTAAGCGCTACAAATTAATTAATGAGCAATGTGCTTTTAAACATTCAATAAACTCGTTAAATTTTAAAACAATATGCCAAGAATAAAAATGCCGAGCGGATCGCCTTCATTGGACATGACACCAATGGTAGATTTGGCTTTTCTGTTGGTAACATTCTTTATGCTTACTGCATCGGTACGGGTTAACGAGCCGGTTATTGTTGATGCACCTTCTTCTACTTCGGATAAGTTACTTCCCGAAAACGCCATGCTTATTTCTATCGACTCT
>JADLGT010000264.1 GCA_020849195.1 Bacteroidia bacterium | reverse complement strand
CTTGCTTTGATGCACGGGTTTTTGAGGCTTTGCCCATATTTCCTTGCATTTGTTTGGGCTAAAGATAGGTCTAATACATTTATTATCAGTGTTGTTGGGGTTTTTCAGTAGACCCTAATTAACCACAATCTGTTAATGTAGGGTGTTCCTGAAAATCTACAATTCAATATTTAGAAAAATGTAATCACTATATGGCTTGTTCGCCAAGCAGTAGCACCGGATTTTCGAGTAATGTTTTTAGTGTTTGCAGAAAAGCGGCTCCGGTGGCTCCATCCACAACCCGATGATCGCACGAAAGGGTTACTTTCATTACATGACCGGGAACCAGTTCGCCATCTCGCACAACGGCTGTTTCTTTTATTCCTCCAATAGCCAATATGCAGGCGTCGGGCGGATTGATGATAGCCGTAAAATCATCAATGCCAAACATGCCGAGATTAGATATAGTAAATGTGTTTCCTTCCCAATCGTGGGGTTGCAGCTTTTTGTCTTTAGCTTTTTGCGCAAATGTTTTTACTTCAATAGCAATTTGCGATAATGTTTTTCCATCGGCAAAGCGTACAACCGGAACAAGCAATCCTTCTTCAACCGCAACCGCAACACCAATATGTATATGATGATTGTAACGAATTACATCTCCAATCGACGATGCGTTTACCTTAGGATGTTTGCGCAAAGCACCTGCTACAGCTTTTATTATAATATCGTTGTACGAAATTTTTACCTGAGCAACTTTGTTAACAAGCTCACGGGTTTTAATGGTTTCGCCCATATTTATTTCCATTGTTAAATAAAAATGGGGCGACGTAAATTTACTTTCCGAAAGCCGGCGGGCAATGGTTTTACGCATTTGCGATATTTCAATTTCATTGTAACTCTCTTCGCTTACAACCTGCTGCGATCCTGTATAACCACCCCAAAAATTTTCAATATCTCGTTTAACTATTCTCCCGTCTTCGCCGCTGCCTTTAAGTACTGCAATGGGTACTCCTTTGTCGTGTGCCAGTTTTTTTGCCAAAGGCGATGCCTTGGTGCGACCACCAATTGCATTTTGCGATTTGTATTCCAAAAATTTTGGAGACGTAGTTTGTTCCGTTGCCGATGCTTGGTTTTTTTCTAACTGTCTGCCGGTAACTTCGGTTTTGCTGCTATTGCTTACTGTTGCTTTCGGTTCACTGATTTTTGTCTCCGGATTTTGCGAAGTTTTTTGTTTTTCAGCTTCTACTATTGCCGATATATTTTCTCCTTCTTTTCCAATAATTGCCAGTATCGAATCAACAGGCGCACCTTTTTTATCGGGCACTCCAATGTACAAAAGTGTGCCATCGTAAAACGATTCAAACTCCATTGTGGCTTTGTCGCTGTCAATTTCGGCAAGTATTTCGCCCGACTTTACTTTATCGCCAACTTTTTTTAACCATTTAGATACAACACCCTCGGTCATGGTGTCGCTTAGTTTGGGCATTCGTACTATTTCGGCCATATTTTTTTAAATATTTTGAATGTTAAATAATGTTGAATTTTTATTTGTACAGTTTAATTATTTTGAGAGACAACTTAAAAGTCTTAGATACAATTAAGTTGTCTTGCTTTATTCTGGTGTCAGAAGAGTATTCAACATTTAACATTCAAAATTATTATTCAATTATATAAGGGTAATCTTCCTGAGTGTAAACATCTTTATATAGTTCCGACACATCGGGAAAAGGTGACTCTTCAGCAAATTTTACGGATTCGTCAACAATTGATTTTACTTTTTCCTCCGCTGCTTCAATTTCTTTATCGGTTATCCATTTGTTCTTTTTTAAGGTCGCCAAAACCAACTCAATTGGATCGAGTTTTTTATATTCTTCTACCTCTTCTTTAGTACGATAGTTGCCGGGGTCGCTCATGGAGTGCCCTCGATAGCGATATGTTTTCATTTCGAGAAGTGTAGGACCTTTTCCTTTGCGTGCATTATTTACTGCGGAAGAAACAGCTTCATAAACGGCTTCACAACTCATGCCATCAACGGCAAACGAAGGCATATTGTAAGATGAGCCGATTTTATATAAGTCGTGAACGTTTGATGTCCGTTCTACCGAAGTGCCCATGGCATAACCATTGTTTTCAATAATAAAAACAACCGGCAGTTTCCATAACATAGCCATATTGAATGTTTCGTGTAACGAACCCTGCCGTACGGCACCATCGCCCATATAACAAAGTGTTACGCTATCGTTTCCATTGTATTTATCGGCAAATGCAATGCCGGCTCCCAGCGGAATTTGTCCGCCCACAATGCCATGCCCTCCATAAAAATTATGTTCTTTACTGAACATGTGCATCGAACCGCCTTTCCCCTTCGAGCAGCCCGTAATTTTTGCAAACAATTCGGCCATTATGTATTTGGCTTCAACACCTCGCGCAATAGGGTGAACATGGTCGCGATAAGCAGTAATCACTCTGTCGGTTTTACGTATTGCACTTTCGGCTCCGGCTACAAGTGCTTCTTGTCCTATGTATAAATGACAAAACCCACGTAT
>JADLGT010000263.1 GCA_020849195.1 Bacteroidia bacterium | reverse complement strand
GAAGTGCAAGACAGGTTGTTTACCATTGGTTCAACATTAGCTGCCGATCCTCAAAAAAATAAAATGGTTTTACCGCAGTTAAACGAAACAGATAGTACACTTTTGGAAAAGTCGATTGATGAAATGGAAAAAAATTTGCCCGCATTGCGATCTTTTATTTTACCCGGCGGCCACACCATTGTGTCGTATTGCCATATTGCACGCTGCGTGTGCCGAAGGGCCGAAAGAAATACCAACCGGCTAAACGAAACCGAACCTGTTCACGAGTCTATTATAAAATACCTCAATCGCTTGTCTGATTATCTTTTTGTACTCTCCCGCAGCCTTTCCAACGACTTAAAAGCAAGCGAAACTGCTTGGAAACCAAAAACTTAATAAAGTTTTTCACATTATTTTGACAGCATTAGGTTCCTATTAATTTATTTATACTTTTGCACGAAATTGATATGAAGATTTATGCTTTTTTTGATTCATGTCTTTAGTAAACACAAGCAAACAAAAGAGAAAAATAAAAAACAAACGTAACTTCTTTTTTATAGTTACGTTACAGCAGCAAGTATCAACGGTTTAAATAAATTAAATTATGTATTGGACCTTAGAATTAGCATCGTATCTCGAAGACGCTCCTTGGCCGGCAAACAAAGATGAGTTGATTGATTTTTCCATCCGATCGGGTGCACCAATGGAGGTAATAGAAAACCTTCAGGAAATTGAAGACGAAGGTGAGATGTACGAAACCATCGAAGAGATTTGGCCGGACTATCCTACCAAAGAAGATTTCTTCTTTAATGAAGATGAATATTAACTAAAGTAGAATTTCCAAAAACAGAAAACAGCAAAGGCTCCACATCGGAGCCTTTGCTGTTTTCTGACAAAAAGACAAAAAGCTGTTGAGGCATTATATTTGACTCTAAAAACGTACTTTTGTTCCCCTGTAATCAGGCTAATAAATGTAACCTGCCACAGCAAGAAGCAATCCCGATGGTTATCGGGGCAGTAATTAACAACAACGAACTAAGAACTAACAAACTATTCCCGAATGTTATCCTCACTCACAAAAAGCATTTCAAAACTGTTTGGAACTAAATCCGACCGCGATGTAAAAGAAATACAACCCATACTTGCCGAAATACATGAAGCACAAAAAATTATTGAAAAACTTAGTAACGATCAGTTACGCCATAAAACACCCGAATTTAAAAAACGTATTTCCGATGCTATTGCTGCCGAAGACAGTGAAATAAAGCAGCTTCGTTCTAAAATAGAAACCGACACTGCTGTTGCTATTGATGAAAAAGAAAAGTTGTATGCACGCATTGATGAGCTCGAAAAAGAAGTTAAATCAAAAATAGAAGATACACTTAACGAAATTTTACCCGAAGTTTTTGCCGTTGTAAAAGAAACCGCAAAACGTTTTAAACAAGGAGGCATTGAAGTTAACGCAACTCCATTCGATCGCGATATTGCTGTACGTAAAGAAAATGTTGAAATACGCGGCGATAAAGCGTTTTGGAAAAATAAGTGGGATGCGGCAGGCAATGAAATTGTTTGGGACATGGTACACTATGATGTGCAGCTCATTGGCGGCATTGTTTTGCATCAGGGAAAAATTTCGGAAATGGCAACCGGCGAAGGAAAAACACTTGTAGCTACACTACCGGTTTATCTCAATGCCTTGCCCGGACGCGGATTACACGTAGTTACAGTAAATAACTATCTCGCCAAACGCGACTCCGAATGGAATGCACATTTGTTTGAGTTTCACGGACTTACTGTTGATTGTATTGATTTACATGAACCCAACTCGAATGAAAGACGTATTGCCTATGCTGCCGACATTACCTACGGTACAAATAATGAATTCGGTTTCGATTACCTGCGCGACAACATGGCGCGAACGCCCGACGAATTGGTTCAGCGCTCACACAATTATGCTATAGTGGATGAGGTGGATTCGGTGCTGATTGATGATGCACGTACACCGCTTATAATTTCAGGACCAACGCCCAAAGGCGACAGTCAGGAGTTTTACCAACTGAAGCCAAGAGTTGAAAAACTAGTTAATGCACAAAAAAGTTACGTCAACACTGCGCTTAACCTTGCCAAAACTTTACTTGCCGAAAAAAATGAGAAAGACGGAGGTCTCGCATTGTTACGTGCCTACAGAGGACTGCCTAAAAATAAAACCCTCATTAAATTTTTGAGCGAGCAGGGTAACAGGGCAATACTTCAAAAAACCGAAAATTTTTATATGCAAGATCAGTCGCGCGAGATGCATAAAGTAGATACAGAATTGTTTTTTGTAATTGATGAAAAAAATAATTCTATTGAACTTTCCGAAAAGGGAATTGAAATGATTACCGCTTCCGGCGAAGATTCGAAATTTTTTGTACTGCCCGATGTAGGTGCAGGCATTGCCGAAATTGAGCGCGCCGGATTATCCGATCAGGAAAAAATTACCAGAAAAGATGAACTACTCCGCGATTTTTCTGTAAAGTCGGAACGCATTCACACCATTAATCAACTACTCAAAGCATACACCCTTTTTGAAAAAGACGTGGAATACGTATTGATGGACGGAAAAGTAAAAATTGTTGACGAACAAACAGG
>JADLGT010000262.1 GCA_020849195.1 Bacteroidia bacterium | reverse complement strand
TGTAAGCGAATCTATCTGTGAATAATCAAACGCTTCGACTTGTTTAATGTTTTTTTTCATCCATTCTTCGTTATGCCATAAGCGATTAAACACTTCGAGCTTAGCTTGCTGTAACTGCGGAGGTTTAACCCATCCGTAATGATACACGCAAGCATTAATGGCCTTTACACTGAGTTTTTTATTGTTCATACGAAACCCCTGCGCATCTCTGTACGACTTTATTT
This sequence comes from Bacteroidia bacterium, assembly GCA_020849195.1. Taxonomy (GTDB): domain Bacteria; phylum Bacteroidota; class Bacteroidia; order JABDFU01; family JABDFU01; genus JABDFU01. The sequence continues at coordinate 3,145 of JADLGT010000262.1, read as the reverse complement.
GTTTATTGTTGCGCACAATACGTATTTCTTTTCGGTACCATCTGCGTGAGTCGCCAACGTAATCATACGATCCGTAAAAGTGCAAATAGTTAAGCAGCAACCCTTCAACAGATTCATCCTGTTCCCATTTCAGCATAGCCGCTTTTATTGGAGCTAAATAGTTTTCGTGAATGCACTCGTCCGCCTGAATATAAAAAGCCCAGTCGCTATCCGGCGAAATAGCTTGAAGTGCTTTATTTGTTTCTTCGGCAAGTACTTGTCCGCCTATACGCAATGTGTCGTCCCATACGGTTTCAATAATTTTAATTTTTGGCGAATCTATGTTTTTAATTAACTGCAAAGTTGCATCTTCCGACTTGCCAACAGCAACAATAAACTCATCGCACAGCGGCAAAACAGAAGTGATAGCTTCAACCACCGGATAGTCATATTTAATAGCGTTACGAATAAAGGTGAAGCCTGAAACTTTCATGTGTATATATTTTGTAAGTAACTGTTTGTCACATGGAATACGCCATATTCATTTTCGGTTGGTATGCCGCAGGTATATGGCTATTTCATCTGTATATATTTTTTAAGTCTCTGATTGTCAGATGGAACACCCATGATATTCATTTGTGTTTGTGATACCAAAGGTATCATGGGTGTTTCATCTGTTTTTCTTTTTAAGATTTTTTCAGATAAAATACCCCATATTAATGATTGCTTTGGAACGCCTAAAGAATAGGGATCTTGTGTTCAAAATTATTTTCCGGTATAATTATGAGGAGAGATTTTCTTCAACTCTTTTTTTACATTGTTGTTTACTTTCAGTGAGTCGATAAATTTTGAAATGCTCTCTTGTGTTATCTGATTATTAGTTCGGGTAAGTTCTTTCAGTGCTTCATACGGATTGGGATACCCTTCGCGACGAAGTATATTTTGAATGGCCTCGGCAACTACCGCCCAGTTGTTTTCCAAATCTTTATTAAGTGCGGGCTTATTCAAAATAATTTTATCTAATCCTTTCAGTAACGAACGGTACGCAATAAGCGAATGTGCAACCGGCACACCTAAATTTCTCAAAACCGTAGAGTCGGTTAAGTCGCGCTGCAGGCGCGAAACAGGAAGTTTTGCTGATAAGTGTTCGAAAATAGCATTGGACATTCCGAGGTTGCCTTCAGAATTTTCAAAATCAATGGGGTTTACTTTATGTGGCATTGCCGACGAGCCCACCTCTCCCTTTTTTATTTTCTGTTTAAAATATTCTAACGAAATATACTGCCACATATCTCTGTTCAAATCAATTAAAATAGTGTTGATGCGTTTGAACGTATCCATCTGTGCAGCTAAATTGTCGTAATGTTCTATCTGAGTGGTGTACTGCGATCGGTTTAGTTTGAGTGTTTCGTTAACAAACCGGTTAGCAAAACCTACCCAATCTACTTTCGGGTAGGCAACATGATGGGCGTTTAAATTTCCTGTGGCTCCGCCAAACTTAGCGCTATAAGGTATATCAATCAATTGACCTACCTGGCTGAGCAGTCGCTCTACAAAAACCATAATTTCTTTTCCTAAGCGGGTTGGCGTTGCAGGCTGGCCATGTGTGCGAGCAAGCATGGGAATTGCCGACCATTCATCGGACAGTTTATTGAGTTTATTTATGAGAAGCGTTATAACGGGTAGAATTTCGTTGCCCAATGCGCCTTTCCATAAAAGCGGCACAGCGGTATTATTAATATCCTGAGAAGTTAAACCAAAATGGATAAATTCTTTTGATGCTGCCAAATTCAATTTCTCAAATTTTTCTTTCAGAAAATATTCTACAGCTTTTACGTCGTGGTTGGTCGTTTTTTCAATCTCTTTTATTTTTTGAGCATCGGCAACAGAAAAATCTTTATAGACAGCACGCAGCTTCGGGAATATTTTTTTGTCGATATGCTTAAGTTCGGGTAAAGGCAGTTGGCAAAGTGCAATAAAATACTCCACCTCCACCTGCACCCGGTATTTTATAAGGGCCGCTTCTGAAAAATAAGCCGACAAGGAATCAGTTACTTTTCGGTAACGACCATCGATAGGAGAAATAGCAAGGAGTTCCATTTGTTTATATTGTTTCGGTGTATTTGTAATTTCGGTTGTAGTATTGCTTGTTTATATTTGATTACTGTTGCAATATTAATCATATAATATTAATAAAAACAATGGGTTATAAATACAAAATCTGTAGTAAATAATTACAATCATTTCGTGCTATTCTTTATTTTTATCTTTGGTCAAATGGAACGCAGAGACTTTTCTATTACGCTGTTATTTTTTTGTTTGGTTTATGTTTTTACTACAGTAGCGCAAACTAAAACAACGGCGCATGGGTTGTGGGATTTACAGCAGTGCATTGATTACGCACTTAAAACAAACCTGCAGTTGAAACAAACTCAACTTAACGCCGATTTGGGAAAAGTTAATCTTACCCAAAGTGAAGCGGCTGTTTTGCCTGCTGTCAACTCTTTTGTTTCACATACCTATAATTATGGACGAACAATCGATCAATACACCAACACCTTTGCCAATAGCACGGTGTTATCTCAAAATATGTATATAAGTGGCAGCTTAAGTTTGTTTAGCGGCTTACAGAAATACAATACCATAAAACAAAACCAATATACATACATAGCAAATAAATTCGATGTGGATAAAAGTCGTAATGATATTGCATTAAATGTTGCCAACGCTTATTTGCAAATTCTACTCAATCGCGAACTGCTTACCATAGCACAAAATCAAGTTGCAATAACCAAAAATCAAGTTGAACGCACTCAAAAATTATACGATGCGGGGGCTGTTGCTAAGGGCAACCTCCTCGACCTGCAAGCACAGCAGGCAACCGACGAACTATCGGCAGCAACGGCGCAAAACCAAGTTGATTTGGCTTACCTTGCCTTGGTACAGTACATGAATCTTGATTCTGTATCGGGTTTTGAAATACAAAAACCTGAATTAACTATTCCGGCGGAAAATATACTAATCAACTCGCCATTGCAGATATATGAGCAAGCCGCCAAACAATTGCCCGAAATAAAAAGTGCAGAAATGAAATTACAAAGCGCAAGAAGGGGAATAGCTGTCGCCAAAGGCGGAATCAGCCCTCAGCTTACCTTAAATGCTACCT
>JADLGT010000261.1 GCA_020849195.1 Bacteroidia bacterium | reverse complement strand
TACCCGCTTTTGTTCCACCGTACAGCGCGCCTCCTATGTGTCCGAACCGGCTGGAGATTGAAGACAGAAATACGATAGAGCCTCCTTTGGCAATTTTTTTCGCTTTTAATAATTTACTTGTAAGCAAAACAGGAGCGTGGTAATTAATGCTGTACATTTCGTTGATGTGCTTTTGTGTAATGAATTTAACCGGCAGCGGATGAATAATACCGGCGCAATGTACGAGCCCATTTATAACAGTAAGTTTTTCTATCAGTTCGTCAATATTTTTTTCCGAAGAAATATCGGCAACAATCATCTTGTGGCCTTTTCCTTGCATCTGCTTCAATGTATCCTGTAATCGGGTTTCATTTCGACCGGTTATAATAACTTCGGCGCCATGCCTGCTTGCCGTTATTGCTGCATGTTTACCAATGCCTGAAGAAGCTCCCGTAATAAGTATCTTTTTTTCGAATAAATTTAACAACTCCATGTTTAACGAGATATTAGATTTCCAGTACAGGCAAAATAACGGTTTTATTTGTTGTAAACGAAACTGCTCCCCACGAAAGCCCAACTCCAAAGCCCGCGCACAAAAGCCGTAATTTATTTTTGCTGATTTGTTCACGTAATTCCGAAGCAATGGTAAGCGGAATAGAGGCCGAACTTGTGTTACCATATTTCGAAATTGAATACGGCACTTTGGCAGCATCGAATCCTAACTTTTTTCGAATTGTTTCATTAATCAGCCGGTTGGCCTGATGCAATACCAAGTAATCGTAATCGTTTGACGTGGTTTGGGTATCACGAAAAAGTTCGTTTACCATTTCGGGCACTTCATTTATAGAAAAGTTAAATACTTCTATGCCGTTCAGTTCAATATTTAATTTGCTGCGTTCAATGCCTTCCGCAATTTTTTCCATGCGGAAGGAATCGGGCGATCCTCTATTTCGCCCACGACCATGTTGCACAATAATGGTGTTGTATTTGTTTCCGTCGTTATTCAAATTAAAATGAATGGGCTTTGCATCATCAGTCAGTTCTACAGCAGTAGCTGTTCCTGCATCACCGAACAAGGGATATGTGCTTTTGTCAGTCTTTGAACATATCACAGACGAAACATCTCCGACGAGCAACAATCCTTTTTTAATTCCTGCTGAATGCATCAACCCTGTTATAACCGACAAGCCGTAAACATATCCCGAACAGCCTAAGGCAATGTCGAAAGCCATGCAGTGTGTGGGTAAACCTAATCTGCCCTGAAGAATCACTGCAGTGGCCGGTAGAAAATAATCGCTTGATTGTGATACAAAAATCAAAATGGAAATATCTTCCTTCTTCCAATTCAGTTCATCAATTAATTTGGTGGCAGCTTCAAAACACAAGTCGGAAGTGGTGGTTTGCGCCGATGCAACTCTCCTTTGTTCAACGCCTGTTACTTTAATTAAAGACTTTCTTTCTTTCTCAGAAATATAGGTGTAATCCATGTTGTGTTCAACTGTTTTTGGAACAGTTGCTGCAATGCCTGCTATGTTAATCCCCTGAATTGAGAATGAAGCCATGGATTTTAATTTAACATTTTGTTAGTTTCATCGACATTGGTTTGCCGGGACGTATGGTGATGAGCGGGTTTAATTCTATTTTATTTTGAAGGGGATGAAGTATAAATTTTTGCCCAATCATGGCAAGTACAATAGTTATACTCATCAACGCAAATTGATAGCCTATGCACTTACGCGGACCCGCACCAAAAGGGAAATAAATAAATTCATTTATACTTTTCATATCGCTGAACCTGTCGGGGTTAAATTTTTCGGGCTCGTTCCAAAATTTTTCGCTTCTGTGCATAACGTATGGCGATAAAAAAATAGTATCTCCTGCTTCAATAGATAATTTGTTTGTAATGTCGGCTTTTGAAGCCAAACGGATAATATTCCATACCGGAGGATAAAGTCGCAATGTTTCGTGAATGATGCACAAAGTGTATGAAAGTTTTTTCATGTCTTCCGGTCCGGGAGCTTTTCCATCCAGTAATTTTAGTTCATTTGTAAAACGCTTGTACACCTCAGGATGAGAGTAAATAAGCTGCAAAGCAAATGTTAGCGCCACCGATGATGTTTCGTGACCTGTAAACAATAAACTAATAAGTTCGTCATTGAGTTGAGCGCTGCTCATGCTTTCTCCGGTATCGGCATCTTTGCTTTGCAGGAGCATATTTAAAAGGCTTAGGGGTTGATTTGTTATTTTTTGAGAATCGACCTGTTCGCTAATAATAAATCTAAGTTTTTTTGCATTTTCTTCAATAGATTGGCGATGGGGATTTGTAGTTACAGACGTTTTGCTTATGTCTTGCATAATTATTGAAACAGATTCAGTTAATGCAGCCACCAAGTTTTTAATCACAAACCGGTTTTCTTTTAATTTACTTCCGAAAAGAGTTTGAGTAATTATCGCCAACGTCAGCTCTGTCATTTCCGAATAAACATCTTTTACTACGCCATCTGTTTTGCTGTTCCACTTTTCGAGCACTTCGGCAGTACATTCAACCATGTAGTTGGCGAATGACTCTAAGTATTTTTTGTGTAGAAGTGGAAGGATCGTTTTTCGTTGTTTAAGCCATGATTCGCCTTCGTTTGTTGGAAGTCCGTTACCCAAAGCCAGCTTCAGTGTTTCCAACTCATAAGTTCTCGAGTAATTTTTATGCCCGCTATGCAAGATGTGTTTTATAAGTTCGGGATCAAATACATGAACAAATTTTTTCGAGCCAATTTTAAAACGGCTAAAGTGTAAATTATTTTCGGCGTTTTTTTGCAAAAACTCCAAGGGCTTGCGATGAAATGCAAGCGCTGTTTCAACTTGTTTGCGTATTTCGGAAGTTATGCCGGTCAGATTGAACCAAAACAAATGAGCGGAAATGTTAGCTCAAAAGATTTTTAAAGAGGACTCTGTTCCTTCGTTGTTTTGTGGGCTTTAACAATTTCGTAAAGATCTCCAATGGTAACGGCTTTCTGCAAATCCTCTCCGTTTAGGGTTACCCCATATTCGCTGTCAACCCATGCAATTACAATGAGGGCCTGCATCGAACTCCATCCCTCAATCGACCGGTAGTCGGTTGTTGGTTTAATTGTCCCTTTGGGAACTTCTTCAAATTCCCCTTCAATTTTTTCAATGAAAATAGCTATAGTATCCATGTGTAAAAAAATTATATTGTTATTATTGTACCTCCCCACGCAAATCCAACGCCGAAACCTGCCAAAAGAATTTTATTTCCCTTTTTTACTCTGCCCATGCGCATTGCTTCTGTTAATGCTATGGGTATGCTTGCCGACACGGTATTTCCAACCGCCTCAATGTACACAAAAAATTTGTGTTCGGGTATGCCCATCTTTTTTCGGAGAGTTTCCAATAAAAACCCATTGGCTTGATGTAAAATAAATAAGTCAATCTCGTCTTTAACTAAGCCCTCCTTTTTAAGCAGTCTGTCTATCATTGCAGGCACAACCTTCAATGCAAAAATAAAAATCTCTTTCCCATTCATTTCCATCAAGCCATATTTCATGCCAAGGGCGCTCTTGTATTCGTTCAGCCATGTTTCGCTAATTGGTTCACGAACGCCGCTTGCTTTAACTCTCATGTGGTTAGCACCGCTACCGTCGCTTCCAAATACAAACGAGCCAATTTGTGCCTTGCTGTTTTTTTTACCTTGTATTAAAGTCGCCGCTGCTGCATCTCCAAATAGCATTTTCAGTTCCAAATCATTGGGGTGAATTACGTAACTCGGTACCTCGGCGGTTAGCAATAACACATTTGTTGCCTGACCCGTTTCAACAAGCCCTTTGGACAAACTCAATCCGTTCACAAATCCTGTGCAGCCCATCGGAATATCAATGGCTCCTATCTGTTTAGGTAATCCCAAACGATGTTGTAAAATAGATGCCGTTGCAGGTATTTTATAATCCAAACCAACGGTGCAAAAAAGTAAAAAGTCAATTGTCTCAGGATTAACTTTGTGTTCCTGAAAAAATTTCAATGTGCATTCATACGCCAAATCCGATCCGCTTTTGTCTTTGCTTCTGTCATTTTCATTTAAAGCAATACGCCGCACCTTAACACCTGTACGTTTATAAATTTCTTCTTCGGTAATTTCCGGAAATTGTTTGCACAATTCTGCATTGGTAAGTTTCAGCTCAGGCAAATGATAGGTTATGTGTCGGATAAAAGCTTTCACCAATTACTATTTTTACGATGCTGTAAATTAATTACGTTATAAATTTTGAAATAGCAGCACTTATTTTTTCTTCTTCAATTAAAAAGCCATCGTGGCCGTAGGCCGAATCAATACTCACAAGCGCAGCGCCCGGAATACACTTTACTAAATAGCGCTGTTCGGCAAGCGGGCAAAGCATATCGCTCGTAATTGAAATAACCATTGTTTTTGTTTTTACCCCTGCTAACGCTTGCTCAATACTTTTCCGCCCCCGCCCAACATTGTGGCTGTCCATGGCTTTAGTTAACAGCCAATAACTTTGCGCATTAAAACGCTTCACCAATTTTTCTCCTTGATGATGGATGTACGACGAAGCTTTAAAATTATCCAACTTCATTAGTTCGTTATCGTCTTGCTCGCGGACAAATGTTTCGTAATTACGATAGGTCAACATTCCTATAGCCCGCGCAGCTTTCAGACCTTTTGCACCTGCCTGTGGCGCATTGTCTTTCCATGTGCCATCGGCTTCAATAGCTAAACGTTGTGCAGTGTGTATAGCAATGCCCCATGCCGATTCCTTTGCGCCGGTAGTAAGTAATATCATGTTCTCGATAAGTTCCGGCTCCATAATGGCCCACTCCATAAGCTGATAGCCGCCCATCGATCCGCCGGCAGCCAGTTGAATTTTTTTTATGCCTAAATGTTCTTTCAGAATAATATGTGC
>JADLGT010000260.1 GCA_020849195.1 Bacteroidia bacterium | reverse complement strand
TTAATAAAGATGCTGAATTGCTATTAAAAAACTTTATCGCTTTGCATCCGGAAAGCCCACACAAACGCAAGGCTTATTTTAATTTAGGAAAATACAATTACCGAAAAAAGAAATACAAAGAAGCTATAGAATATTTTTGGGCCGCCGACGTATATGATTTAAGTGCTGAAGAAAAAGCCGAACTATATTTTAAACGCGGCTACAGTTACTTTGAACTTACAGAAGGCGACAGCAAAGAAAAACTTGATCCGCTTATAATTAACAACCCCGATACGCCACGCAAGCATGTAGCAAGTAATATTGAAAATGCAAAGGCCGATTTCTATCAAATAAAAGACATTGACACAAAGTACACTCACCCTGCCAATTATTATTTTTCACACATTTCGTATTCGCAACAAAATTATGAAACAGCCTTACAAGGGTTTCTGAAACTTATACAAGATGAAAATTTCGGACCGATAGTCCCATACTACATCACTCAAATTTATTATTTACAAGCTAAGTACGATGATGCGATAAAGTTTGCGACTCCTTTATTGAGCGATACAAGTAACACTAAACGACAGCCCGAAATTGCGCGCATTATAGGAGAGTCCAACTATCGCACAGATCGTTTTGCCGAAGCCATACCTTTCTTAAAGCAATACGAAAAGGGGGCGGGAGTAATTAGCCGTCTGGATCAATACGAACTCGCCTTTGCCTACTATAAAACGAACGATTACGACAATGCCATATCTTATTTTCAGGAAGTAGTGAATGAGAATGATTCGCTAACACAAAACGCATATTATCATTTGGCCGATTGCTACATTAAAAAAAATAATAAACAAGGAGCCCGTACGGCTTTTGGTTTTGCATCGAAACTAAGTTTTGATTTGCAGATAAAAGAAAATGCTTTGTTTAATTACGCCAAGCTGAGCTACGAGATGGCCTTCAATCCGTTTAATGAGTCGATACGCGCCTTTCAGGAGTATATTCGTTCGTATCCCAACTCACCGCGTATTGATGAGTGTCATACGTATTTAGTAAATATATTCATGACTACCCGCAATTATAAAGAAGCACTTAAATCAATAGAAAGTATTAAAACATTGAAGGATGAGTTGAAACCGGCCTATCAAAAAATTGCTTATTACCGTGCGGTAGATTTTTATAACAATGCCGAAACCGATTCGGCCATAACATATTTTGACAAGGCACTAAAATTTTCTGTTGAAAAAAATATTAATGCGCTTGTTTATTATTGGAAAGGAGAATCGTATTACCGCAAAAAAGAGTATGAAAAATCCATTGACAATTACAAAGAATTTATGTCTAAGCCAGGTGCTTTCAGTATGCCTGAGTACAATGTAGCCAACTATAATATTGGGTACGCTTATTTCCAATTAAAAGATTATTCCAACGCTAATATTTCTTTCCGAAAATTTACAGGTGCAACCTTTGGCGCACAAGACAAATTAAATGAAAAAAGATTGACCGATGCTTACGTTAGAGTAGGGGATACGTATTTTATTAACAAAGAATATTCGAGTGCAGCCGATAACTACGGATTGGCAATTAACAAAAAAGGACAAGATGCCGACTATGCACTTTATCAGCAGGCGCTTGCATACGGACTTGTAAAAATGAACAAGAAAAAAATTGATGATTTGCTGCAAATTGTTAATTCATTTCCAAAATCGGTTTATCTTGCTGCAGCAAAATTCGAACTTGGTAAAACCTACTTTCAGGAAAATGACTTTGATCAATCGCTATCCTACTATGAGCGAGTTGTTGCTGAGCATTCGAACAGCAGTTATGTAAACCGATCGCTCAGTCAAATAGGATTAATTTATTATAACAAAAAGGAAGACGACAAAGCTCTTCAAGTGTTTGACAAACTTATCCGTAAAGATCGGAAATCGGAAGATGCAGAAGATGTATTACCCATTGTAAAAAAAATATATGTAGCTAAAAACGATATTGAAGGATTGGAAAAATATTTTTCCGAAATATCGGCGGTTATTCCTTCCTCATCGTTGGATTCGGCTGCATATAATTTTGCGCACAACGCCTACATGGAAGGCGACTGTAAACAGGCATCGGTAAGTTTTAATAAATACATTAGTCGATTTGTAGATGGTATTTTTATAACCGACGCGAACTTTTATAAGGCTGAGTGCGATTATAAAGCAGGGAATCTTGATCTTGCCTTGGGCGGATTCAATTATGTTATAGATAAAAATAAAAATATGTTTACCGAGCAATCGCTCGTTAATGCCTCTTCCATTAACTTTACACAAGCCAATTTCGCCAACGCGCTTGCACAATATGTTAAATTAGAGGAGCTGGCCGAGTATCCAAAAAACATAATGAATGCGCGAATCGGACAGATGCGCTGCAATTTCAATCTCAAAAATTTTGATGCAGCAATTGCTTCGGCAAATAAAGTTATTACTACCGATAAAACACCACCTGATATTATAAATGAGGCTCATTTAACTATTGCACGCAGCGCAATGGAGTTGAAAAATAATGAACTTGCTTATGCCGAATTTGGTACTGTGGTTAATTTAAACAAAGGCGAGCAAAGAGCCGAAGCTAAATACAACCTCGCCTATTTGCAATATTTGAAAGGCGAATACAAAGAATCTAAAACAATGATTTTTGATCTTGTAAAAAATGAAACCAATTATCCGCTATGGATTACTAAAGGAATGATATTGCTTGCCGATAATTATGTTGCATTGAAAGACAACTTTCAGGCTAAACACACTTTAAAAACAGTAATTGAAAGTTCGGATTACCAAGATTTGATAAAACAAGCGCAGGATAAATTGACTGCCATTGTTGATGCCGAAAACGCTGCATCTCTTAAGCCGGTAGTAGAAGATACTCCCGTTGAGTTTAAAGAGAATTCGGATAAAGAAAACAAAAAGCTATTTACCGAACCGCAGCCACAAAACGAAATGCAGCCAAAGTGATAAAAATGAGGACACGAATAAATATCAATCCGGGAAAAATAAAAACAACTTTGTTGCGTTTGTTATTTATTTGTTGCTTGTTGTGTATTTCCCCCGCTTACGCACAGCGCAATAAAGATCTTGATTCGCTCGAGATAAATGTAACCAAGCAGTTTAAACCTACAATAGCCGACGCATTTAAAATAAATTCTAATCCGGGCTATACCGACACTACGCCTCGTATTCTTCCGCAAAAATATGCCATTACTCCTAAGCCCGTAATTACAGTTTTTGAGTTGGCTCCCATTAAACCTGCAAAAATGTTGGGTGAGCCATTGAATAAATTATATAACTCGTTTGTAAAATTGGGCTTCGGTAATTACACTACCCCTTATGGCGAACTGTTTTATAACAGTCTGCGATCCAAAGATTATTCTTACGGTTTTCATTATAAACATTTGTCATCCCAATCAACTTTAAAAGATTTTGGCTTTAGTGGATATAGCGATAATGAGGCGAATGTTTATGGAAAAAAATTTTTTAAGAAGCAAACGTTTTTTGCTGATTTCAATTATTCCCGAAACGTAGTTCACTATTATGGCTACGATGTATTAGCGAATACTATTGTTGACAATGATTTTATTAAACAGCGTTTTTCATACATAAGTCCTGCACTACGCCTGCAAAGTCATTACACCGACTCTTCGCGTATAAATTATGATATGGGTTTGAACTATTACAATCTTATGGATATTTATAAAACCAATGAAAATAGTGTATCGGCTGATGCGACTTTGAAAGGTTATTATGCCCAACAACTTATTACGGTTGCTTCTTCAGTTGATTTTTATAACACACGAAACAGTATTGACACTGCAACCACTACCATTGTTAAAGTGGCGCCATCGGTTGCTTTTGCGGGTAGTAAATGGAATGTAAATGTAGGCCTAACAGCAGCAGGCGATTTTTCGTCAGCAACAAAATTCTTTTTTTATCCCAACATAAATTTCAATTTTAATGTATTTGATAATATTATTATTCCGTATGCAG
>JADLGT010000259.1 GCA_020849195.1 Bacteroidia bacterium | reverse complement strand
TAATGTACGATCAAATTTACTGGGAGCTTACTTATGGCTCAACCAAGCACTACAACCCCGTTTCGCTGCGCCCTGCCATGAAAGACTATACCATTTTTGTTGATGGAATTTCCAAATCGCTCTCTGCTACCGGCGTTCGGGTAGGCTGGTCAATGGGCCCTCAAAAAATTATAGACAGAATGAAAGCCATTATAGCACATATTGGAGCATGGGCGCCAAAAGCCGAACAAATGGCAACCGGAAAATATTTGAGCGACTTAAAAGAGTACGACGGTTTTTTGGTTAACATACGCAAACAACTCAGCGATAGGCTCAACGCTTTTTATAGCGGATTTCAAGCGCTAAAAAAAGAAGGCTTTAATGTAGATGTAATTCCACCGCAAGCCGCTTTATACTCAACAGTACAGTTTGCCTTACATGGACAAAAAACCGAAAACGGAAAAATATTATCAACCACCAAAGACATTACACAATACCTGTTAGATGAGGCTAAGGTAGGATTGGTTCCATTTTATGCGTTTGGTTCGGACGAAAACTCAACTTGGTATCGTTTATCGGTTGGCACTTGTAAATTAGAAGATGTTGCGATAATTATCGAACAATTACGTAAGGCTTTAATGAAATTAAAACGGTAGATACTTTTCGAATTGAAAAATTTCAAGTGTAATTTATTCTTTGGTTCTGTAACCCATCTATGCGGTAGTTGTAAACTATTAGGAGATGCTAATCAACATAATTACATGTCACATTCACTATCTGTCAGCAGGCAGGCAGCCAACAATCTAAATTTTAAAAAAATAAATACGTGAAAAATCAGTATTGTGTAATAATGGCAGGAGGAATAGGCAGCCGATTTTGGCCCATGAGCCGCAGCAGCCATCCCAAGCAATTTATTGATATACTTGGCACAGGGAAAACGCTCTTACAGCAAACCTATGAGCGTTTTCTGAAATTATGCCCAAAAGAAAATATTTTTATTGTTACCAATTTCGAGTATAAAAATCTTGTTCGCGAACAGTTAAAAGGAATTTCTGTCGAAAATGTTTTGCTTGAACCTTCACGTAGAAATACCGCGCCCTGTATAGCTTTTGCCAGTTATAAAATAGGTAAAAAAAATCCGGATGCGGTAACCGTTGTTGCGCCATCCGATCATCTTATATTAAACGAAAATGCTTTTGAGGAAGCCATTAATTCGTGTTATACAAAAGCGGCAAGCCACGACTGTCTTATGACTTTAGGCATAACGCCTACCCGCCCCGATACCGGCTATGGTTACATACAATTTAAAGATGCCGACACAAAAGAACAAGACGAAAAAATTAAGAAAGTAAAAACCTTCACCGAGAAGCCCGACCTTGCAATGGCCGAATCATTATTGCAGAGCGGCGATTTTGTTTGGAACTCAGGTATATTTATTTGGAGCGTTAAAAGTATAATCAAAGCATTTGGAAATTATTCGCCCGATCTCGCAACCACATTCTCGGCAGGAAAGGAGGCTTATTATACTGCCGCCGAAAACGATTTTATTAAAGATGTTTATAGTAATTGCAAAAATATTTCTATTGACTATGCCATTATGGAAAAAGCTGCTAACGTTTATGTGCGCATTTCCGATTTCGGATGGTCTGATTTGGGGACTTGGGGTTCGCTCTACGAACACATTAGTCACGACGAAAATAAAAATGCCCTCGTTGGAAAAAACCTGATGTTGTACAATACAAAAAACTGCATAGTAAATGTTCCTAAAGATAAATTAGTAGTACTTCAGGGCCTTGAAGGTTATATTGTTGTTGAGTCCGATTCCATATTACTTATCTGCCGGAAAGAAGACGAACAACAAATCCGCATTTTTGTAAACGACGTGAAGATGAGCAAGGGCGATAAGTTTGTGTAATGCAAAAATGGAAAAAGTTTTATAAGAGTCTAATTCCAACATTTCGCCGATGATTATGCATGGACGAAAAGAGCTACACAATTTTGTTCTTAATCAAATATTCGGCTATTTGAACTGCATTAGTTGCAGCACCTTTGCGTAAGTTATCCGACACAATCCACATATTGAGTGTTTTTGGCTGTGACTCGTCTCTGCGGATTCTTCCAACAAAAACTTCGTCGCGATTATGTGCGTCTTTCGGCATAGGATATTTAAGATTTTTTATGTCGTCAACCACAACAACGCCTTCTGTTGACGAAAGCAAATTTCTCACATCTTCAACCGAATAATCATTGGTGAATTCTATGTTAACCGATTCGCTATGGCCACCCATAACAGGAATACGAACAGTAGTAGCAGTAACCAAAATCGAATCGTCGCCTATAATTTTTTTTGTTTCGTTCACCATTTTCATTTCTTCCTTGGTGTAGCCATTGTCCATAAACACATCTATTTGCGGAATTACATTAAGGTCGATTGGGTAAGCGTAGGCCATCTCGCCCTTTACTCCTTTGCGTTCGTTCATGAGCTGGTCAACAGCCTTTTTTCCGGTGCCCGTAACCGACTGGTAAGTAGAAACCACCACACGTTTTATAGTGTACTTTTTATGCAGCGGATTTAATGCCACCACCATTTGTATAGTCGAACAGTTAGGGTTCGCAATGATCTTATCTTCTTTTGTAAGCACATCTGCATTCACTTCGGGCACAACAAGTTTTTTGGTTTTGTCCATTCGCCATGCCGATGAATTGTCAATCACCGTAATTCCGGCGGCGGCAAATTTCGGCGCAAGCTCGAGCGAGGTGCTTCCTCCGGCCGAGAATAAAGCAATAGCCGGCTTCTTTGCAATTGCATCTTGCGGAGTTACTATCTTGTAACCTTTTCCCTTAAATAGTATTTCTTTCCCAAGCGATTTTTCAGAGGCTACGGGAATCAATTCAGTAACCGGAAAATTTCGTTCTTCCAACACGCGCAACATCATTGTGCCTACAAGCCCTGTTGCACCTACTACTGCTACTTTCATTTCTATATTATTTTTTAAAAGTTTTTAGAACCACGAAAATACTACATTTGTTGCCTCACTAAACAAATGTTATTAAAAAACATATACGGTTTTTTTATCACGCTTCTTCTCATTCCTTTTACAGCTCTGCCTCAAATTAACGACGACTTCACCGACGGAGATTTTTCACTGTTACCCGTGTGGAATGGAAACAGCTCGCAATTTATTGTCAACAACACAAAACAATTACAACTCAATTCAACAGGAGCAGACACCGCTTATCTTTCAACACCAAATACGTTGATTGATAGTACTGAGTGGAATTGTTGGGTGAAATTGTCTTTTGCGCCTTCCGATAATAATTATGTGAAAATATATTTGGTTTCCGACCAAAACGATCTTACGCTCCCACTCAATGGCTATTTTGTTCGCATGGGCGAAGATGGGTCGTTTGACAGTGTTGATTTATGGGAACAAAGCGGCACAACCGAAACTAAACTAATTGACGGTATTAACGGGCATTGTGCAAAGTCAACCAATACGCTGCGTATAAAAGTAGTGCGCGATAATTATGGCAATTGGAAATTATTTTCGGATACACTTGGCGGTGTAAACTATGTACTCGAAGGCACAGCAAGCGATTTGAAACACACAAGCTCACTTGCATTTGGACTGAGTTGCAAACATACATCCAGTAACGCAACAAAATTTTATTTCGATGATTTTTATGTGGGTGTTGTTCGAGTTGATACTATTGCGCCCGCTATTAATAATGTCTATGTTGTATCGCCTAGCGCTTTAGATGTATATTTTAACGAACCTGTCGAACAAATGTCGGCAGAATTATTTGGCAACTATACTGTGGACAATACGATTGGCAATCCCATTTCTGCTTTGCGCAACACAACGAATTTTAATCTCGTACACCTTGTTTTTGCAAATACGTTCCAAGCTTCTGTAAGCTATTCTTTAACAATTAATGGTGTTAGCGATTTGCAAACAAACAGTATAACGACTTCTGTTGTTCGGTTTGTTTTAACCGAGCGGGCAAATTCGGGCGATATAGTGATTAATGAAATTTTATCTGATCCCAATCAGGGAGGAGTTGATTTCGTGGAACTGTATAATAATTCGAATAAAATAATCGACTTGTCCACTTATACACTTTGTTCGTTCGATACAATTACTAATCAGTTAAGTTCAGTTCAAGCTATTGCCGGTGGGCTAACTTTATTTTATCCGGGTCAATATGTTTTACTTAGTTTAAATTCTGTTGCTGTACAAAACCAATACTACACTACAAATCTTTCAGGTTTTATTGAAATGAAAGCTTTCCCATCCATGAATATCGCATCGGGTATTATTGTGCTCGCCGATACATCGCAAATTATTATCGACCGTTTCGACTACCAACAAAATATGCATTTCCCTCTGCTCAATTCTACCAAAGGCGTTTCGTTGGAGCGCATCAGTCCCAATCGCCCTGCTTCCGACAGAAACAATTGGCATTCGGCATCATCAACCGTTGGTTACGCTACACCCGCCTATAAAAATTCTCAAACTTTTGATTCGAAACCGGGTAAAGAAATTACTTTTTCGAATGAATTATTTTCGCCGGACAACGATGGATTTAACGATGTGCTGAATATAAATTATGAATTTGATATGGCGGGCTATGTGTGTAGCGTTTCCATTTACAGTTCCAATGGTGTGCTTGTACGAAACATTGCTTCCAATGAAATGTTGTCGGTCTCCGGTACCTATACATGGGATGGCATTAACAACGATCGCGAATTATGCCCCGTGGGAATGTATATCGTGTACTTTCAACTATTCAATTCCTCAGGAATAGTAAAAAACTACAAAAAAGTAGCAGTTCTTGCTCATAAATAATTGTTTGATTATCAATTAATTGCTATATTTAGCATTATTAAAGGGCGGATAAGTACAACTTTGTTAAAAGAAACTTCGTAAAAAGTACAACAAAAAGTTGCAAAATTCAT
>JADLGT010000258.1 GCA_020849195.1 Bacteroidia bacterium | reverse complement strand
TAAAACCAAGCATATTGCCCGTAAATTCTATTTCATACGTATTGCTGCGATAGGCTTTACGAATATCTTTTACCGCGCCGTCGAGTATTTTTTTTGAATTATTAATTAAAACTATTTCATCGCACAACTCTTCTACCGATCCCATATTGTGAGTTGATAGGAGAACGGTTGAGCCATTATTTTTCAAACGCACTATCTCATTTTTAATAATGTTTGCATTAATAGGGTCGAAACCGCTGAAAGGCTCATCGAGTATAAGAAGTTTTGGTTCGTGCAAAACCGTAACAATAAACTGTACTTTTTGCTGCATGCCTTTCGACAACTCTTCGACTTTCTTTTTCCACCAGGCAACCATTTCAAATTTTTCGAACCAAATTTTTAATTTAACAATTGCTTCGGCTCGGCTCATACCCTTTAGCTGTGCGAGGTACAAAGCCTGCTCGCCTACTTCCATTTTTTTGTAGAGTCCGCGCTCTTCGGGTAAATAGCCAATTTGGGCAATGTGTTTTTGATTGAGTTTTTCGCCTTCAAAAAATAACTCGCCGGTGTCGGGGGCCGTAATTTGATTCATAATACGAATGAACGATGTTTTACCGGCACCGTTTGGACCCAGTAGGCCAACTATACTTTGTTTGCTAACGGAAAGGGTTACATCGTCAAGCGCAAGATGATTGGCGTAACGCTTAACAATATGGGTGGCAGTAAATAAATTCACGTTTAAAATTATTTTTATCTAAAAGCTACAGGTTCTCTATTTTCAGTCAGCTCTCACTGTTCAAGTCGCAGCGGCTATTCGAAATATTGTTTCATTCGTTCAAAAAAACTTTTTTCGGTACCGGTTGGGTTGGGTTTAAAATTTTCGGAATCTCTAAGTTGCTCCAACAAACTTTGTTCTTCTTTAGAAAGTTTTTGCGGTGTCCACACATTAATATTTACCAGCAAATCTCCTTTTCCGTAGCCGTTAACATCGGGCAGGCCCTTGCCTTTCAGGCGAAGCACCTTTCCGCTTTGGGTTCCCTGCTCAATTTTAATTTTTGCTTTGCCATCAACCGTTGGCACTTCAATGGTTGTTCCAATGGCGGCGTCTATAAAACTTACGTAATGATCGTAAAACAAATTAGCCCCGTCGCGTTTCAGTTGATCGTGTTCAATCTCTTCGATAACCACAATTAAATCACCCGCTATTCCGCCTCGAGGAGCCGCATTTCCTTTTCCCGAAACCGAGAGCTGCATCCCTTCGCCAACACCGGCAGGTATCCGAATGTCAATTACTTCTTCCGCTTTAACAATACCATTGCCAAAACATGTTTTACATTTATCGGTTATAATCTGTCCTTCTCCGCCACAGGCCGGACAAGTACTGGAGGTCTGCATTTGCCCGAGTATGGTGTTTGTTAAACGTGTTACGTGTCCGCTGCCTTTGCAAGTTGAACAGTTTGTGTAACCCGAACCTTTGTGTGCACCCGTACCATGGCATGCGTTACACGATACATATTTGTTGACTTTTATTTTTTTCTCAACACCTTTGGCAACTTCTTCGAGTGTAAGTTTAACCTTTACACGCAAATTAGAACCTCTGTTTACACGCCTGCCTCCTCTTGAACCTCCGTCAAAACCAACACTGTCGCCACCAAAAATATCTCCAAAGTGACTGAAAATATCTTCCATCGAAAAGCCTCCACCACTAAATCCGCCATTGCCTCCCATGCCTGCATGACCAAACTGATCGTAACGTTGTTTTTTTTCGGGATTACTCAACACTTCGTAAGCCTCAGCTGCTTCTTTAAATTTTTCTTCGGAAGCTTTGTCGCCCGGGTTTTTATCCGGGTGGTATTTTATGGCAAGTTTACGGTAGGCTTTTTTTATTTCGTCGGCGTTTGCTCCGCGTTGTACGCCAAGTATTTCATAAAAATCTTTTTTCGACATTTTTATTTTCAGTTTTAACTTCCAACAATAACTTTGGCAAAACGTATCACTTTCCCGTTAAGCGAATATCCTTTTTCAATCACATCAACCACTTTCCCTTTTAAATCATCGGAAGGAGCAGAAATTTTTGTAATTGCCTCATGAAAATCAGCATTAAATTCGGTGCCCATTGCCTCCAAAGACGATAATCCTTTTTGTACTAAATTATTTTTGAGTTTATTATAAATAAGGTTAAATCCTTCTTTTGCAGATTCAATATCTGTAATGTTTTCGTTCGATTTTATTGCTCTTTCAAAATCATCGAGTACCGGAAGAAGGGTTTTATAAATATCTTCACCTGCTGTCATCATGTATTCAATTTTTTCTTTGGCTGTTCGCTTCCGGTAATTATCATATTCCGAATACAATCGAAGGTATTTATCATTCAATGCTGCGAGTTGAATTTCTAATTCGGATGCTTTGTCTTTAGTCTCTTCCGACTCAAGTCCTTCTTGCTTTTGTTCGGTGGTTTCTTCGGACTGATTCATTTTTTCTTCGTTTTCTTGCGTAGTCATTTCTGTTTATCTATTTATTTTTTTCGTCGGTACTCGTTGCTCCAAATAACTTGCCAACAAATATAATAAGTCAATTTGGCATATAAATAATAAAGACAGGTAGAAACCTGTCTTTAAAATCACAAAAAGCAATTTCCTTAATTAGCTAAAAGCTTTTCAAGCTCCGTTTCCAACGAAGCGCCTCTTAGGGCTTTGCCTACAATAACGCCACGCGCATCTAATAAAAAATTGGTTGGTATCGCATTTACGCCATACAACTGTGCGGCTTCGGAGTACCAACCTCTGAGGTCGCTTACATGATATGGCCAAAGTAACTGATCCTTTTGAATAGCTTTTTTCCATGCTTCGGAATTGTTGTCAAGTGAAACACTGTAAATGGTAAAGCCCTTGGCATTTTTAAATTTTTTGTCTTTGTATTTGTTATATGCAGCAACTACATTAGGGTTTTCCATACGGCAAGGACCACACCACGAAGCCCAAAAATCAATAAGAACTATTTTTCCTTTTAGAGATGAAAGGCTTATCTCCTTCCCTTCCGGGCTATGAAATTTCATTTCAGGGGCCAAGTTTCCGATATTGGTTCCAAGCACATTTCCGCTTTGTTTTGCATCATTCTTGTAAATAAAACCGAAGGCCAAAAC
>JADLGT010000257.1 GCA_020849195.1 Bacteroidia bacterium | reverse complement strand
TAATGTACGTGTTGAATCCAATGAAGGAGGCCAAAGTTCCGGTTATTGCATATCCGCTCACCATGGCTTTTATATTGTAGTTTTGGTAGGCTAGCGATACGCGCAAATAACTATACGTTCCGGGTGTTACTTTTGAAAGCGGTATGCTATAACAAACCTGACCTTCGTTCACAGCAGTTGATGAATCAAAATCAATAGCTAACGATCCGCCGATAGATGTTTCAGCGGCTCTGTAAAGCACAGTTCCACTGCCTACTGCCGTTAGCGCCGTTGGTGTAAGTTCGATGTAATGTGTGCTCATTTTATTAAACACAGGCGATTGTGCCGAATGTCCTGCCGGTATAATTGATGGTTGCCCTAAATTGTCCAATCGTATTTGGGTACTATCGAATTTAAATTTAAATACAAGTTGAGGGGGTGGCGAAGTTGATATTCCTTGCGTATTCTTATCGCCTTCGTTGTCTTTTTTACATGCAATAAAGAGCACAAATATTGTTAAAATAAAAGAAGCTACGTTTTTCATAAGTAAATTTTTATGTTTTAATAAAGGTATAAATCTTCTTTTGAAAATACGTGAAATTTTTTCCTCAACTATTTCACTGCTCCGCGTATGTATATTTTTTCCAATCAATATTGGTATAATGCCGATCGGATAGCTGTTTGGACCAATGCAATCGGACCATTACAGATATCACATCGGTATTACTTGGATTTTCCACACTCAATCGCAAAATCAAAAATTAAAAACGGGTGGTACATTTTTCATAATTCGGCTTTGCAGGTTTGTTATTTTTTTTGACCAATAACCGACGAATTTTGTTTTTAAATTTTGATGTGTGTGTTTTGGTTGACTCTACTTGTGCGTTTCCCTCTCCTTTGTTTTTTTCAACAACTTCATTTTTATCAATTGCATGAGTCGGAGTGTCTATCGCTGCGATAGGGGCAGGTGCTGCGACAGCGTTATTGAGTGGGGCAGCTACATTTTTTACAATTTCTTTTTGTGTGGGGATTAGCTTATTCTCGTCTTCTTTTCCGGGTTCAAATTGACTTCCTTGTTCTGTTTTGTCCGGAAAAAGGTTGTAGCGTTTCTTCGTATAAAAATCTGTTCGCGTAGCGGTCTTGTGTGTTGCAGTTGCCGGCAAATCTGTTACGCCTAAAGTAGCTGTATAGGCGTAATACGGACTGTTTTGACTTGTTTTTTTACCCTGGTTGTTACGCAGGTATTGCAAATAATCGCTACGGGTGTTTCCCGATTTATTATTCCATTTGGGACAATCGGTTGGCAAAGGTGCAGGCTGTTGTGCAATACACAAAGTAGGAATAGCTGCTGTGAATATTATTTGTATAAGCCTGTCGGGTGCCATTGTTATAGTAACGCAAGAAACATGCCAATAGTATATAACCTCGGCTAAACAACAAGGGCGCCAATATTATTGGACGCCCTTGTTGCGTTTGGTTTATTGTATGGTATTAACTTCCACAGGCCTCACAACCTTCGGGATTATCGAGCGAACAACTCATTTCAGCTTTACGTTGTTCAATCAAAATATCTTCGTTTCCAAGTATTTGTTTTTCTGCGGCTGCTGTACGTGTAGCTTCATCTTTAAGTACACTGGCATCTACAGTAAATTTAATTGCGTCAACAGCGGCTTTTGTACGCAGATAGTACATTCCGGTTTTCAATCCTTTTTCCCATGCATAAAAGTGCATAGACGTAAGCTTGGCGAAATTCGGATCCTGAATGAAAAGGTTTAACGATTGGCTTTGGCAAATGTAAGCGCCACGGTCGGCTGCCATATCAATAATCGTTTTCATTTTTATTTCCCAAACTGTTTTGTACAAATCTTTTATGTTTTGCGGCACCTCGTCAATGTTTTGTATAGAACCATTAGCTGCAATGATTTTATTTTTCAAACGATCGTTCCAAATGCCAAGTTTAACAAGGTCTTTCAGTAAGTGTTTGTTAACAATTACAAATTCGCCCGACAAAACACGGCGGGTATAGATGTTTGAGGTATAAGGTTCAAAACATTCGTTGTTGCCGAGTATTTGTGAGGTAGAAGCCGTTGGCATTGGCGCAAGCAATAACGAATTGCGGATACCGCTCTTTTTCACTTCTTCGCGCAAAACATCCCATTCCCATCGTCCGCTAGGTGTAACGCCCCACATATCAAACTGGAATATTCCTTTTGAAGCCGGCGAGCCTGCAAAACTTTCGTACGGGCCATAGACTTTAGCTAAATCTTTTGAAGCAGTGAGCGAGGCATAATAAATAGTTTCAAAAATATCTTTGTTGAGTTGAATAGCTTCCGGCGAATCAAATGCCATTCGCATCAATATGAAAGCATCGGCTAAGCCTTGAACACCTAAGCCAATTGGCCTGTGGCGCATATTGCTGTTTCGGGCTTCGGGTACCGGATAATAATTCCTGTCGATTATTTTGTTGAGGTTGTGTGTAGCCACATAAGTAACTTCAAACAATTTTTGATGATCGAATTTTCCGTTTTCTACAAAACGAGGCAAAGCGATAGATGCAAGGTTGCATACCGCAATTTCATCGGCTGAGGTGTACTCCAATATTTCGGTACAAAGGTTTGATGATTTAATAGTACCCAAATTCTGTTGATTTGATTTGGCATTACATGCATCTTTATACAACATGTACGGATTGCCTGTTTCTACCTGCGATTCTAAAATTTTAAACCACAGTTCTTGAGCTTTAATTGTTTTACGTGCACGTCCTTCTTGTTCATACCGAACGAATAATTTTTCAAATTCCTCGCTGTGGCAATCGGCCAAACCCGGTGCCTCGTTGGGGCAAAAGAGCGACCAATCTTCATTGGCTTTTACCCGTTTCATAAACAGGTCGGGTATCCACAGTGCCGTAAATAAGTCGCGGGCGCGAAGTTCTTCTTTCCCGTTATTTTTTCTCAGGTCGAGGAAATCAAAAATATCGGAATGCCATGGTTCGAGGTATATGGCAAAACTTCCTTTGCGTTTTCCACCGCCTTGATCAACATAGCGTGCAGTGTCGTTAAACACACGTAACATAGGAATAATGCCGTTTGATGTTCCGTTGGTGCCGCGAATGTATGATCCGGTAGCACGTATGCTATGTATGCTTAGTCCAATTCCTCCGGCCGACTGAGATATTTTTGCGCAGTTTTTAAGTGTATCGTATATTCCATCTATACTGTCGTCTTTCATGGTAAGCAAAAAGCACGAAGACATTTGTGGTTTTGGAGTACCTGCATTGAATAACGTAGGTGTAGCATGAGTAAACCAACGCTCACTCATTAGGTTGTAAGTCTCGATGGCGGCATCAATATCGTCTTTATGAATACCTATGGCAACACGCATGAGCATGTGTTGTGGACGTTCGGCTAGTTTGCCTTCTATTTTTAAAAGATAACTTCTTTCTATTGTTTTAAAACCAAAATAATCGTAACCAAAATCACGATCGTATATAATGGTAGAGTCTAATATCTCCGCATTCTTTTGAATAATTTCATGTACATCTTCGGCAATGAGCGGGGCTTTGTATCCTGTTTTTTTATCAACGTAATTATAAAGCCGTTCCATGGTTTTGGAGAATGACTTTTCGGTATTCTTATGCAGATTAGAAACGGCTATACGCGACGCAAGCAGCGCATAATCGGGATGCTTGGTGGTAAGCGATGCGGCAATTTCGGCGGCCAAATTGTCTAATTCGCTCGTAGTAACGCCGTCGTAAAGACCTTCTATTACTTTCATGGCTACCTGCGTGGGGTCAACATGCGCAGGCTCGAGTCCATACGATAGTTTTTGTATTCTTGCCGTTATCTTGTCGAATTTTACCGACTCGCGTTTACCATCTCTTTTTACTACGAACATAAAAAAACAGTTTTGGGGTTTAAGATTCTAAAATTAAAGCAGCTTTAGGATGATTTTACCCGACGGGCTTACAATTAATTAACAAAGTGTCGTTAAAAATCTTCGTCGAGTTTAAAAACGTTGTCGGCTTTACCTACGCCTACACTGGCTTTTTTGTATTCGCCCACGCGTTTTTCAAAGAAATTGGTTTTCCCTTGAAGCGATATTAGCTCCATAAAGTCGAACGGATTAGCAGCATTATAAACCTTGCTGTAGCCCAAGGCGGCTAACAGGCGGTCGGCCACAAACTCAATGTATTGGCGCATCATATCGGCATTCATGCCAATAAGACGAACGGGGAGCGCATCGGTTACAAATTCTTTTTCTATTTCAACGGCATTAGTAATAATATTTTTTACTTGCTGTTCGGGCATTTTATTAACTAATTGAGAGTAAAGCAGACAAGCAAAATCGCAGTGCATACCTTCGTCTCTTGAAATTAACTCGTTTGAAAAACTTAAGCCCGGCATAAGTCCACGCTTTTTCAGCCAAAATATAGAACAAAAGCTGCCTGAGAAGAAGATGCCTTCAACGGCTGCAAAGGCAATGAGGCGTTCTGCAAACGAACCATTCGATATCCAACGCAGCGCCCAATCGGCTTTTTTACTTACACAGGGTACCGTATCAATGGCGTTGAACAGCTTATGGCGTTCGGCAGGGTCTTTAATATATGTATCAATTAATAAGGAGTAAGTTTCGGAGTGAATATTTTCAATCATGATTTGATACCCGTAAAAGCAACGGGCTTCGGGATATTGCACTTCGCTCATGAAATTAACCGCGAGATTTTCGTTTACAATTCCATCGCTGGCTGCAAAAAATGCCCATACGTGTTTTATGAAATGACGTTCGTCATCGTTTAATTTACTGTTCCAGTCCACCAAATCGGGCGAGAGGTCAATCTCTTCGGCAGTCCAAAAGCTTTGTTCACACTTTTTATACATTTCCCAAATGTCTTTATGCTTGATGGGAAATAAAACAAATCGTTCTTTGTTTTCCTGTAAAATGGGTTCGGTCATAATTTTAAATTTATTAAGTGATTAATATTTTTTTGTTTTTGTTTAAAAACCTGTTCACTAAAGGCGACAATCTCCCTGCAAAACATCTGTTTCACGATTAACTTCCTCAGAAAGGGGACGATTGTAAAATTCAGGTAGGCAAATGTTCAGAAAATTTCTGTAGCCGTCAATATTTTTAAAATAATAATTGTCCAAAGTTTTAAACACAAAAGTGTTGGGGGACGTCTTGCCCGTGTTAAAGTGCGCGCCATTATTGAAAATCAGAGCTTGTTAAAAAACTTTTAAAAAAATCGAAAAAAATCTGCGTCAAAATTTGCACATAAAAAAATTCTAACAATATGGATTTTTAGAATGGGTAATATTCAGAGGGGAAAGTCAAATATTCAGAGGGGAAAATAAATTACCACCAATAATTTTCCGGCTTTGGTCGTCCGAACTTTTTAAATTGCGCAAGGGCTTTCTTATATCTTTTTTTTGATGACCGCAACGGAGTATGTTTCAGCCCTGCAAGGTATTTTTCGGCTTTGCGAACATTTCTAATAGAAGCTCGCCAGTCGCATCTCGTATCATCGAGATTTGCTACTCCGTATTCGGTTATTTTACCGGTGTTGTCAATGTACGGATCGTAATAGCTCCACACCAAGTCGCGAACCGATCGAAACACGGGTGCTCGCCCATGCAACCCTTCATCTTTCGAGTGCGATATAGCTCCCCATTTGCCTTTACTTCGGAAAAGGAAAAGGGCATGCCCGAGTTTATCTTTGCTTTCTATACTTACAACTGTAGTCGGGTAGCCTAGTTGTTCCAATATAGCCGCCGCAATAAAAGTGCCTTCCAAACAATGAGCTTTGTTATACCGCAATGCTTCGTAAGCCGAATGGACTGTTTCTCCTCCCTCTTCTTTATTATAGGGCATGGCTTTAATAAACTGCTGAACTCGTTTCGGAGTCTTTAATTGACGCGCTAGCGCCACAAATTTTTTTTGCGCCCTTGCTTGCCTTGGCGATTTAGGTTTCATTTTGCCATATCTTTGTTTTTCTCTCTGAGTTGTGCTACTAATTCAAGCTGTTTATACCACTGGTTTCCATACTTGCGCACAAGCGGCGTTTTGAGAAATTTATAGACAGGTATATTTAACTTTTCGCCACAAGTACATGCCGGCGCACAAACCGACCAACGTTGGTAGTGTAATTTTTCAATTCCTTTTTGTTGAGTAACACGTATGGGATATAAGTGGCACGAAATAGGTTTTTTGAATTTTACTTTGCCTTGTCTGTACGCTTTTTCGATAGCGCAAAACGCAATTTTATTTTCAATATAAACAAAAGCACATTGGGCGCCATTAACCAAGGGTGTGGTAAGATCGCGATCTTCATCAATTACATAAACACCCTGCTTTTCAACGGCAGCGATTCCTTCTTTGGTCATGTAGGGTTTTACGGCAGGAAGTATTTTTTCAAGTTCCTCCACCTCTTCTTTTTCCAACGGGGCGCCCGACTCACCTGCTACACAACACTCGCCTTTACATGCGTTCAAATCGCATACAAATTTTTTGTCGAAAATGTCTTCTGATATAAGCGTATTGTTAATGGCAATCATAATAAGGAGAAAAAACCGTTTGATTACAGCTAAGCGAATTTACGAATTGTGAATCAAATCGATATGCCATTTGTCTCACTCTGCTTTTCGAGGTATGTATTCTACAGCTTAAAACGGTGATTATGTAGATTCAATTGCAAAACGGCGGTTTAAAAGACTTAAAACTATAATTAAAGTCGGTTTTACATTTCGTTTGACAAAATCTTGGTTAAATAATGTTAAGCTAATGCTTTGTTTTAAAAGAGAACTGTATATTTATGTGAGATAAACTAAAATTAATTTTTTGTCCGACAGCCTCGTTATCATACCCACTTATAACGAAAAGGAGAACATTGAAAAAATGATTCGCAAAGTTTTTTCATTGTCCGTTCAATTCCATATACTTATTGTTGACGATGGGTCGCCTGACGGAACGGCGGGAATTGTAAAAAACCTGATGGCTGAATATTCCGAAAAACTTTTTATAGAAGAGCGCAAAGGAAAACTAGGCTTAGGAACAGCCTACATACATGGTTTCAAATGGGCATTACAACATAGCTACGAATACATTTTTGAGATGGATGCCGATTTTTCTCATAACCCCGATGATTTAATGAGGCTCAGAGAAGCGTGTTTAAAAGGAGCTGATGTAGCTGTTGGTTCGCGTTATGTAAGCGGAGGGAATGTGGCAAACTGGCCGGTGGGAAGAATAATGATGTCGTATTTTGCATCTGTTTATGCACGAGCTGTGCTGTGGGTAAATATAAAAGATACCACCGCCGGTTTTAAATGTTATCGCAGAAAGGTTCTTCAAACAATCGAGCTCAACGAAATAAAATTTATCGGTTATGCCTTTCAAATCGAAATGAAATATACAGCTAAAAAACTTGGCTTTAATGTAGTTGAAGTACCCATCACTTTTGTGGACCGAAAAGAAGGTCAATCGAAAATGAGTTCGGGAATTTTTAAAGAAGCTTTTTTTGGTGTTTTACAAATGCGCTTCAAAAAAATAGCCCCCGCTCACTGATAAAATTATATGCCTGGAACGCTTATTCAAAATGCAACTATTGTTAACGAAAACAAAGTATTTGTTGGAAATGTTTTGATCGAAGATGAATGGATAAAAAAAATATCTTCTGCACCAATACCTGCCAAGCCCGACAAAATTATTGACGCAACTGGGCAGTATCTTTTCCCCGGTTGTATCGACGATCAGGTGCACTTTCGCGAGCCTGGCCTCACACACAAAGCCGACATTT
Organism: Bacteroidia bacterium; assembly: GCA_020849195.1. Taxonomy (GTDB): domain Bacteria; phylum Bacteroidota; class Bacteroidia; order JABDFU01; family JABDFU01; genus JABDFU01. The sequence continues at coordinate 11 of JADLGT010000257.1, read as the reverse complement.
ATACCGAGTCG
>JADLGT010000256.1 GCA_020849195.1 Bacteroidia bacterium | reverse complement strand
TGCAAAAGCAAACTCGCCACCTCTTTTACTTTCTGATCAGAGGCTCCTTCAAATAGCCATTGGATTTTTTTAAACTCGAGATCGGCCTCCTTTTTCGCGAAACAGGTGGAGTATATGTATTGATTTAATTTAATAATATCTTCATTCGCATTAAAAAAGGGCGATTCAATGTAATCTGCAACACGTTTTTTTTCATTGAGACTGAGTGTTTTGTATAATTCAAATAATTTCGACCCGACCGTCCTTTTTTCTGTGCGGTCATTTGAAATAGAATTTATAATAACCGTCTTCTCATTCTTACTTTCTGGTTTGTAGTTACTGTCAACACTCTTTATCCATTTTATAACTGCAACATGGCTAACTCCGATTATGCGAGCAATAGAATTGTATCCCAAACCTTCAACGTGCATTTGAAAGGCAAGCTGTTTTGTATCCTTCGACATGCCTGTAGTCTTTTGATCTACAGAGTAAAACGTACCACAGTTTTTACATTTAAAACGTTGGCGCCTGATTACAAAACCCGCCTTTACAAACTCCGAAGAGCCACATTTACTGCAATTCATGCCCATTTATTTGTGTTGAAATAAATGCAAAAATAAACATATTATATATATTTAGTTACATTTTTGTTAATTTAAACAAACAAAATATTTATGTATTATATTTATTATCAATTTACTATGTGATTTAAAAAATTAAATTAAAATTATTAATAAAAAAAAGTGTACTTTATTTTACCCTGAACCGAGCTTATGTTTGTATCGTGAAACAAGTGTACAATTGGGTCACTTAGAAAAATACAACCATGTCTGCGCTCACTTTTCGATTTCGCTCAGTATAAAAGGTTCGGCAGGCGGGAATAAAAATGAAAAAAAATATCAAGAGTTCAAATTAAATTAATTAACTTAAAAAAACGAAAAATGAAAAACAACAACAAAAGGAATAACATTGTATATTCCAAAAGCAGGTCGTCGCAATTTATTTTTGCGCTTGTGTGTATTTTAATACTTTGCTTATTTGTCAAAACGGAAAGCAAGGCTCAGTGCAGCACATCAAATTTAAAAGCAACAGCAGTTGTTACAAATGGAGTTTGCGGAAATGACGGGGCGGTATCTGTAAGTGCGAGTGGTGGTAATTCCCCTTATGCGTATACTTGGCTCACAATGCCTGGTGAAACATCTCCAACAGTGGATAGCCTTCGTACGTGGAAACATACCATAGTGGTAACTGACGCTGATGGCTGTACTGACACCGTAGAAGCCAATGTTGTCAACGCCCATCCGCGTGTATTAGGCAATGTGGTTTCTATCCCAGCATCATGTGGCGGTAGCAACGGAGCTGTGGTAATGACTATAAACAGGTCTGATACCAGTGTTGATTCTACTAATACTGGCGTTGGCCCGTTTACATATTTGTGGAGTACAGGTTCAACTGATTCCATTGGCCTTTCCGGCCTTTCGCCTAGTATCCACAATACTGTTTATTCGGTTACTGTAACCGATGTTTATGGTTGTTCATATTCTTTTTCAAATGTAACCTCTACCAACATCTATAACCATAAACTTCCGAAATTGCCCTCAACAGTAATTGTTGACACGTGTGATTTGGTTTGGCCGGGCGACGCAAACAGAGATCTGGTAGTGAATAATAATGATTTGCTTGCTGTTGGGATTGGGTTTGGTGCGAAAGGTTATCTGCGTAGTTGGTCATTAAATTTTTCAACATACAATTGGGTCGGACAAATTTGTGCTGATTGGGGTAAAAAACTAAGCAATGGAACGGATTATAAAAATGTTGCTACCACTGGGTTGCCAGAGATAGGAGCGTGGGATACGGTTGCAATTATAAAAAACTACAGCTTAACACATGCCCTTAAATTAGCCAAACCAGAGTATGTAACCGGCTTGCCCGATTTAACTTATACTATTCCTGTTGACACAACTCTTGCGGGCACAACAATAAAAGTTCCGATAGTATTAGGCAGCAGCACTAACCCGGCAAATAATATTTATGGTTTAGCGTTCAGCATTACCTACGATCCCAAAATTGTTGACACAACAAAATTAAGTTTGTCGCTTGCAGGTTCATGGTTGGGAACAAATGGCACTAATCTGATATATATAACGAAAAATTTCGGATCAATGGGTCGTATGGATATAGGCATTACCCGCACTGATCACCAGAATATTTCGGGCTTTGGAACAATAGGCGACTTGAGTATAACCATGAGAGACAATATTCAACTGAAAGTCGCCGAAACATTTGCAAAAACGCTAACGCTTGATGCGGTGCAGATAAAAGCGATTGATAAAGATGAAAATCTTATACCGCTTAACGCAGTTTCGGATGATGTTGTTGTAGTAAACGCAAACCCGCTGAGCATTAACAGATACAAGGCGAATGTAGATGTCCGTGTTTATCCAAACCCCGCGTCGGGCTTAATTAATATTGCACTTGGAACAGCTGATGTTAAGGAATTAAAATTAGTTAACATAATCGGCGAAACTGTTTGGCAGCAAAATAATAATTTTGGAAACAAAATTGCAATCGACGCGCAAACGTTGCCGGCGGGTACGTATTACCTATCCGTAACTACTTCGCAAGAGAGGGTAATAAAACAAGTGAATGTGATTAAGTAGTAGGAAAGAAGAAAAGGATGGAAGTTAGAAGGAAAAAAAAGGCCTCCTCGTAATTGAGGGGGTCTTTTTGTTTGAGCGAAATTATACAGTTTTAATTGTTGACTACTTGAAAAAAAACACTGCACCCAACATCGTATTGGCAATAGCGGAGCTAACAGTTGTCAACTCAACATTTAAATTCTATTGGATAGTTATGAAAGTGTTGAGCTGACGATTTTCCAATGATCTGATTTCGCCAAACCACCAACCCTTAGTCAGAATT
>JADLGT010000255.1 GCA_020849195.1 Bacteroidia bacterium | reverse complement strand
TATGCCCGAAAAATACAAGATGCCATATTGCCGCCCTTGAAAGATATTTATCGTGCGTTTCCCGAATCGTTTGTTTTATATATGCCACGCGACATAGTAAGTGGCGACTTTTATTGGTTCTACGAAAAAAATAATAAAAAAATTATTGCAGTAGTAGATTGTACAGGGCATGGAGTTCCGGGAGCTTTTATGAGTATGATTGGGCATAATTTGCTTAATCAAATAGTAATTGAAAATGGAGTTAGCCATGCAGATGAAATATTAAACCTGCTGCACAAAGGTGTTCAGGCTGCGCTAAAACAAGGTCAAGTTGGTGTTGAAAGTAAAGATGGAATGGATGTATCGCTATGTGTTATTGACTCCAAAACAAATGAGTTGCAGTTTGCCGGCGCCTACCGCACGCTTTATATTTTAAATGAACTTAAAGCAGGTGCAATTCAAAAAATAACAGGCGATAAATTTCCTATTGGAGGTTCGCAATTTGATGCCGAACGCAGCTTTACTCCATACTCGCTAAAGCTGTATAAAGGCGACACAATTTATATGTTTACAGATGGCTTTGCCGACCAGTTTGGTGGCGACAAAGGAAAAAAATTTATGGTACGACGCTTTTCCGGATTACTTGAAGGACTATGGCAATATTCAATGTCCGAACAAAAGAAAAAACTTGATGAAGCATTTAATGAATGGAAGGGTAAAAACGAACAGGTTGACGATGTGTTGGTAATTGGAATAAAAATCTAACCCGTTTTTGTATCGACCTGTTTGTAAAGCAATTAAGGTCTTTGAATTCTTTGTTTTTTAACATATATTTGCGTAACAGTTATTTTAAACCCTACAAGAATAAAGCAGTCTAAATTGAAACAAAAAACATATACAATGACAAAAAATATTTTTTCTGCCATCATTTCTGTAACCCTCATTACTTTGGTTTTAAACTCATGTAAAAAACCCGAGGTGGATACTGAAACACAATCTGCTACAGACAATGCCATTTGCGAAGCAGAATTTACTGCACTAATGCCTAATACCACTTCAAAAGCCATTACCACAAAAGGTATTAGCGGAATTAAAATGGCTTCAACTGCTCTTCCTTGGATTTATACCGATTCAATACCAGGGTCTCAATGGGTTTGGCCACGTAGAGTGTGGATTGACTTCGACAAAGATGCAACCGGCAACCCCACTTCCGGATTTCTTGATGTTGATGGACGATTGAGAAAAGGTCGCCTTTCTATGGTAGTTGATACAGCTTGGGTAACTGCGAAAAACGCAACCATGACAATTGACAGTTTAGTAAATTATTCGGTTAATGGAGTAAAATACTGGGCCAAGTTTGTTTCATTTGCAAAAAGCGGGACATCCTATACGACTGTTGTCGAAAATGGAAAATGTGAAACATCAACATGGTGGCTGCAATGGTCGGGAACACGCACGTTTACCTACGTTAACAAGGGACAAACAAATGAAGAAGTTCATGTAACAGGTTCGGCAACGGGTGTAAATAAAAATGGATTAGGCTATACTGCAAACATTTCCAGTCCTATAATTAAAAGTACTTCCTGTACATACATTAGCAGTGGCACCATTGATATTACACCAAGTGGAAAAGATACACGCACAATTGATTACTCTGTTGACGCATCGGGCAAGCATAACAACGCCTGCGATAAATCTGTAGCCCTTACCATAAAGGGAAATACTTTTATCTTTAATATTGATTAAAACCTTCTTGCTATTAATATAAGGTTTTATATATTTGTCTATCCAATACAGGGTTAGGTTATGATGTTAGATATTTATGATTTTTACAACCGGATGGAGCGTAATAATATTATGCTTTCGTTCAAAGGAGATATAACATCCGAGCTTCTAACCTCTATTCTTCAAATCATGGAATCCAAACTTGAAAATTTACAAGAGGAACCAAAAATTAAAAAGAAAGTATATAATGTATTGGTAGAATGTTTGCAAAACTTATATCACCACATGGATGAGCAGCAAACAACAGATAGTAATAACCGCATACGTGCAGCTATTTTCATGATAGGAAAAGTAGATAATCAATATAATATTATAACCGGAAATTATATACAAAATCCCAATGTTAACCCCTTAAAAACCAAGTTAGACCATATTAACACACTTTCGAAAGATGAACTGAAGGACTATTATAAGCAGGTGTTAGACAATGGTATGATGTCGGATAAAGGAGGGGGCGGACTTGGGATGATTGATATAGCCCGGAAAACCGGACAAAAATTGAATTATAATTTTATGCCTGTTGACGATGCACTTTCATTTTTTACACTAAATATTAAAATTGCACAATCCTAAATCCTATGGAAAAAATAGCTATCGAAGGAAGCCCCAAAACACCAACCATTAGTTTTGAAACCGATAAAGGTTTTCTTGAAATTAAAGGACGGTCGATACCCGAAAACTCAATTGAGTTTTATAAACCCCTTGTTGATGCGCTCGAAAAATACGCATCAAAACCTCAATCAGCTACCAATGTAAATATTCAGTTAGAATATTTTAATACCAGCTCTTCAAAATGTATATTGGATGTATTTAAAAAACTTGAAGCAATTCACAAAGGCGGAAGTGCAGTAACCATAAACTGGCACTACGAGGAAGATGATGAAGATATGCTCGAAGCCGGCGAAGATTACCAAGCCATTATTAATGTGCCTTTCAAAATGATACAAATGGAATAAGATTTTTGTTTATTGATTAATTATGCGGGATATAGTGCAACTGTATCCCGCTATTTTTTTAAATAGATTGCTACATTTGCTCAATTAATTCAACTGATGAAACCTTAGATGAAACCTTCCGTTCCAAAAGGCACCCGCGATTTCTCTCCAACCGAAATGGTTAGGCGACATTATGTACTTAATACCATTCGAACAGTTTTTCAGTATTACGGCTATCAACCTATTGAAACACCCGCCATGGAAAACAAGGAGACGTTAATGGGCAAATACGGAGAAGAGGGCGACAGATTGATCTATAAAATTTTAAACTCGGGCAATTTTTTGTCCGGAGTTCAACTGCCAAATTCCGACAATGAAGCTGAAGCGAAAAAACTTAGCACTCAAATTTCTGAAAAGGCATTACGATATGATCTCACGGTCCCTTTTGCTCGTTACGTGGTTCAACATCAAAACGAAATAACATTTCCATTTAAACGCTATCAAATTCAACCTGTGTGGCGGGCCGACAGACCTCAAAAAGGCCGTTACCGCGAGTTTTACCAATGCGATGCCG
>JADLGT010000254.1 GCA_020849195.1 Bacteroidia bacterium | reverse complement strand
TAGTGCTTTTTTCTGTTTAGTCGTTCTTCCTCAACTGCAAAAACGATCTTATTGTCGATTAATAGCGTAGCTGCCGAATCGTGACCATAACAATTAAATCCAAGTATATTCATTGTGCTATTTGTTTAAACCGATATTTTTCAATTTCAATGGAAAAATACCCATAAAGATTGATGAAATTTGTTGTTCGTCGGAATTGATTCGGCGTTTTACTTATTACTAACCTGCTGTGCATTTGAAGTAATCGCACTAATTCGAATTCTGCTTTAAAATAAATCAGTTTTTATTTAGCCTTCTTTGCTTCCGCTATTAACTTTTCGTTCAGCTTAATGTAATCATCGCTCTTGGCTTCTTTGGCCATAGCCATTGATTGTTCTGCGGTAGTAATAGCTCCTTTATAATCTTTCAGATCCATTTGTATTTTGGCCTTTAAATGAATCATATAATAGGCTTTCGGGTTAAGATCAACCGCTTTGCTTGCCCACTCCAACGCTTTTTTCATGTCTTTTCCATTGTTATAGTAATAGCTTGCTGCCTGAAAGTAAGGCCGTTTATCGGCAGGCGACATAACTGATTCTATATTTTTCATTACCGTACTGTCAATATTAGCAGTAACAGCAAATGCTACACGTGTTTTTTCCCATGTTAATTCAATAGTTGCGGTGGTAGGTTTTATGTCAGCAACATTAATTGTAAATGTTTCTACATTGTCGGCAAGCGCGGTTGGTTTTGCTTTAAAACGAAGTTGATCTTCTTCCTGCTTGTAATCGCCTGTTCCTCCAAAACTGATATTTTTATTTAGAATAATGGTCCATTCGGTTTTTCCGGGGATAGTAAATAACGAATATGTTCCAGCCGGAACAGTATTCCCTTCTATTGTTACATTGTCGGTAAAAGCTATTTTGGTGGACGCATTAGCACCTGTTCTCCATAATTTATCATAAGGAACAAGATCGCCGAAGACAATTCGTCCTTTAACGCTTGGGCGCGAGTATTCGATAGTAATGTCATTGAGCGCAAAATTCTGTTTTAACGTTTGAGTTGGGCTCGGCGCCGGCGTTTTCAATGTTTGGGCTGTTCCGCCAATAGCAAGTGCGGCAACGGCAAGGGTTGCAATGGATTTTTTCATCGGTTTGTTTTGAATAAATTTATTTGTTTAAAATTTGGTCGATAAAAGTAAATATTATTTATAATAACACCGAATAAAATCGGTTTAGTTTGTTGGAATGTTTTACCCGGTGCTTAACCTAATATTCGGATTAACCCCAAGTTCGCCATGTTAAAATTATTCGGTAAAAGTCTTTGTTAGATGCTTTGCAAATAGTTAAATTTGATTGTTTACTACTTTCAAAACACGAATGGAAAATATTTTTCCAACCCGGCAATTAATTATTGAAAGCGCTGCACGTATTACGCCATTTATCCATCGTACACCGGTGCTTACCTGCAAAAGCATTAATTCAATGACCAGTGCCGAATTATTTTTTAAATGTGAAAATTTTCAAAAGATAGGAGCCTTCAAAATCCGTGGTGCGACTAATGCAGTACAATCACTTTCCGAAATCGAAAAAAGGAACGGCGTTGCCACACATTCATCCGGAAATCATGCACAAGCACTTGCACTTGCCGCACGTAACAGTAATACAAAAGCATTTATTGTAATGCCCGAAAACTCCTCAAAAGTTAAGATGAGAGCTGTACGAGGTTATGGCGGTGAAATAATTACATGCGAAGCTACTGTAGAATCGAGAAAAAACACATTGGACGAAGTGATTAAAAGAACCGGATCAACACTCATTCATCCATATAATGATTACCGGGTTATTGCCGGACAAGCAACTGCTGCAAAAGAATTAATCGAAGAGATTAAAAATCTTGATATTATTATGACTCCCGTAGGTGGCGGTGGCTTATTAAGCGGGACCGCTTTAGCTGCCAATTATTTTTCGCCCAAAAGTGATGTAATTGCCGGTGAACCTGTAAATGCCGACGACGCTTACCGATCGCTTTTGAACGGTAAAATAATGCCGGCAAGCCCGCATCAAACAATTGCCGATGGCTTACGCACAACACTTGGCGACAAAACTTTTGATATTATAAATAAATATGTTAAAGAAATAATAACTGTTTCCGAAGACGAAATTATTAAAGCCATGCGTGTAGTATGGGAACGCATGAAAATTATTATTGAACCATCAAGCGCAGTATCTGTGGCAGCCATTTTAAAAAATAAAGGTGGCGATTTTAAAGGCAAACGTGTGGGTATTATACTTACAGGAGGCAACGTGGATTTCGACATTCCGCTTTTTTGAAATCGCCTATTTTTTAACCACCTTTGCCGGTCTTAAAAACGTTTGTGTTGATGTTCGACCGGATTTATTTCCCAAATTTATTTTCAAAATTTTCGACGGTACTGATTTTAGCTTTATTACTGTTTGCTGCTTCTTGTACAACGTCTCACAAAGTAAAAAATTCTGCAAAAAATGCGATTAACTTAGACACCATCAGTATTAACGCCACAAAAGAAAAAGGAATTTACCACGGCTCAGAAACTCGCCTGAGCGACATAATTCATACCCGCATCGAAGTAAAATTTGATTGGGCTAAGCAATACTTGTATGGCAAGGCATACATTACTGCAAAACCATATTTCTATCCGCTTAACACTGTTCGATTAAATGCACGTGGTATGGATATTAATGAAGTTGATTTATTAAATGGCGAAACAAAAATAAAAGCAAATTATGTTTATAAAGGCGATGTGTTATTAATTACGTTGGATAAAGAATACTCCTCAAAAGACACCTTTAAATTATTTATTGATTATACAGCTAAACCCAATGAGTTGAAAACAAAAGGTGGCAGCGAAGCAATAAAAGATGACAAAGGCTTGTACTTTATTAATCCCGAAGGCACAGACAAAAATAAACCCATGCAAATTTGGACTCAGGGCGAAACGCAATCCAATTCAGTTTGGTTTCCATGTGTCGATAGTCCGAATGAAAAAATGACCAACGAAGTTTTTATTACTGTTGATAGAAAATATACTACTCTTTCTAACGGAGCGCTTTTTTCACAGACAGAAAACGCCGATGGCACACGTACCGATTATTGGAGAATGAGCTTGCCTCACTCAACTTATTTGGTAATGATGGCCATAGGAGAATTTAGTATAGTGAAAGACCACTGGCGCGACAGAGAAGTAAATTACTACATGGAAAAAGAGTTTGAACCCTATGCAAAAAATATTTTCGGAAATACGCCTGAAATGATTGAAGCCTTTTCCAAAAAGTTGGGAGTAAACTACCCATGGAATAAATATTCGCAAATTATTGTTCGCGATTATGTATCGGGAGCAATGGAAAATACTACCGCCACATTGCATGGAGATTTTATGAACCAAACCGATCGCGAACTCCTCGACCGTAATTATGAAGATGTGATTTCACATGAATTGTTTCATCAATGGTTTGGCGATTTGGTTACCTGTGAATCGTGGTCGAATATTCCATTGAACGAATCTTTTGCCGATTACGGTGAATACATTTGGAGAGAATTTAAATATGGTCGTGATGAAGCAGATGCACTCAGACACAAAAGTTTGAACAAATATTTTAGAAATTCCAAAGGACAGCAAACGGATATAGTGAGGTATTTTTACAACAAACAAGAAGATCTGTTTGATGTTCATACCTACGAAAAGGGAGGTTGTGTTCTGCACATGTTACGTAAATATGTTGGTGATGAAGCATTTTATACTGCGCTGAAATTATATCTGGAAACAAATAAGTTCGGGAATGCTGAAATGGCCGATTTACGAATGGCTTTCGAAAAGGTAACCGGAGAAGATTTAAATTGGTTTTTTAATCAATGGTTTTTTGCAAGTGGTCATCCCGAATTGGTCATAACGCATCAATACGATACAACCACTCAAAAATATACCGTTACTATTGAGCAAAAAC
>JADLGT010000253.1 GCA_020849195.1 Bacteroidia bacterium | reverse complement strand
CACCGGCATGCGGTTTATATTTAGAAAAAGTGGAGTACAAAGACGGTATGATTGCCGAATAAGTAAGCTGATTAACTAGTTCGCAGAACTACAATAACACTAAAGAACAAACAAACTGAAACTAACTAATAACATAGCGTTTTTATTTCTTTTTGTCTTTTCTGTAGCTCAGGCTCAGGATATAAATCCTCAGGTTTCTGTAACAGGTAAAGTGATAGGCGACAACACTATTGTATTTAATCGGGTGATGGTAATTGACCGAACGACCGGCAGCGGAACTTACGTTGGAGTTGACGGAAATTTTTCTGTTTCAATTAAAAAGAATGATACATTAATGTTTGCCTATTCCGGCTACAAAACAAAAAAAATATGTTTTAAAGATTCTGCCCAACAAAAAGAGTATTTGCTTGCTGTTAAACTCGACCCGCTTAGTTATCAATTAAAAGAAATTTCAATTTACCCTGTTAAAAAACTCAGCGAAGTTCAACGCGAGATAGAACAGATGGAGTCGAGAAAAAAACATGTTGTTCAATTGCAAGGAGTGGATGCCATACAAAGCCCTATTACTGCACTATACGAGCGGTTTAGTAAAATGGAACAATCGAAACGGAAAGTTGCCGAACTTGAAAACGAGGACATGAAGCGATCTGTGCTTAAAGATTTATTCAGGATTTATATTAAATACGACATCATTGATTTGTCTGACGAACAGTTTGATGATTTCATTACTTTTTGCGATTTGCCCGACAGCTATATTTTAAATGCCACCCAGTACGAGCTGGTTGAGAGCATTAAATACCGATACAATAAATTCGTTGAGTTGAATGATTATGTGAGGCACAAATACGAGCGGAAATAAAAATTACACCTTTACGTTAACCGGGTCTCCTAAAAATTTTGGTTCTACGTGTAAAATATAAATATCAAGCACCGCTTTAAACTTGGCGAAGTATTCCCTTACCTTAGTTGTAAATGATAATTGATCGGGTACTGCTTTGGCATTATAGGCCACAGCTTCAATATCATAATGATTACTGATGAATAAGGCCCGCTGGTTGTGGAACTCTTGCGAAATAATTGTGAATTTATTTTGACCAAAAACTTTTTTGCAACGCACAACAGAGTCGAGGGTACGAAAGCCGGCATAATCAAGCGTAATACAACTATCCGGAACACCTTGTTGCAGCAGGGCTTTTCTCATATCGGCAGCCTCGTTGTATTCAAGTACATGATTGTCGCCGCTAACAATAATGTGTTTTAATTTATTTTTTTTAAAGAGTTCGGCAGCCGCTTCTATTCTGTATCTGAAAAATAAATTTCCGGAACCGTTCGAAAAATATTTGCTTGTACCAAGTATTAAACCCACATCATTCTCGGGAATAGAATTTATATCCGAGTAAATTTGCTTCCTTGTTTGAACAACAATCCAAATGTTGCATGCTACAATTAATACGGTACAGGTAATTATAGCATACAGAATTATACGTAACAATTTATACAGCATTACTTCAGCAGTTCAATTAATACAAGGCAGGCAAACAATACACTTGCAAAACCATTTGTGGTTGCAAAAGCTAAATTTACGCGACTAATATCGTTTGGCTTAACTAAGGTGTGCTGAAAAATAAGAAGTGCAGTAAAAACAAATACACCAAGCCAGTAAAACAGCCCAAACGATGCAGAATATCCTGCATATACAATTGCCATAATCGATAAAACATGAAATAGTATCGAAAGTCGTAATGCGTTTTTAACACCCAATGCAACCGGAATTGATTTTAATCTATGAGATTGATCAAAACTTTCATCCTGCAAAGCGTACATCACATCAAATCCTGCTACCCAAAACAAAACAGCAAACGAAAAAAGTAATGGAAGCGAATCAAATTTTCCGGTAACTGCCAGGTAAGCTCCAATAGGGGCAAGCGCTAATCCAACACCAAGTATAAGGTGACATAAAGCAGTAAAACGTTTGGTATAACTGTAGCCCAAAATTATAATTAAGGCTACCGGCGACAATGCAAAACAAATAGTATTGATAAAATAAGTTGTGCTTATAAATAAAACACAATTGACTATTACAAACGATAGTGCAGCAGCGGGACTAATGATTCCTGCGGGAATTTCGCGAGTGTTAGTGCGTTTGTTAGCCTCATCAAACTTGCGGTCGGCATAGCGGTTAAAGGCCATGGCGGCGCTTCTTGCAAGAATCATACACACAATAACAAGTAAAAATAATTTCCAGTTAATTGGAGTTTCTGCATGTTGAACACCCAAAAAAAATCCGATTAAAGCAAAGGGCATGGCAAAAATAGTGTGGCTAAATTTTATAAGCGACAAATAGTTTACGGCAACCCTTTGTGAGGAAATAATCATAGAGGCTGTCCTTTTAATTTGGTAGCTATAATGCCAATTAAAATATAAACGATAGGCACTGAGTTAAGCACTAAAGCAATAATTCCGGGATTGATTGTTTTTGTGTTAATTTGATGACGGGTATTCAAACCTATATAAATAGTTGTGCAAACAAAGCCAACAAAGCCTGTAGGTACGGCATAAAATATTCCAAACGGAGTAATGCAAAGCAGTGCAGCTATCAGCCCAATGAAGATTGAAACTCCTCCAAGTATATTAACACTTTTAATCATCTCTATTCTACCGCAATCAATTTCTGAGATTTGATAATTTTTCCGTCAATAACAAGGTTACAAATATAGCTGCCATTAGGGAGTTGCTCTTTATTTAAAGTAAACAGCGAATTTTTATCGCCTATATTTATCTCGCAAATAATTTTTCCGACAACATCGTTTATTTTTATTTGAGCCGATCTGTAACGGTAATTTGTTAAATCGAAAGAAATTGTTGTTTCGCTATTGAATGGATTGGGGTAAATTCCGAACAATACATTATTAGCGAGTAAAGGAACACCTGTTACACAGCCGGCCAATGTGGTAAAAGCATTTACTTTACCATAGCCCCAAATACTATTAGGCAAATTAGAGCCTGTTATAGAATCGATAGTTGGGCAGGCATGAATCGCATTTTTTACCTGAGCTGCTGTTGCCGTCGGATTTTTTTGAAGATAGAGTGCTGCAACACCTGCAACAACAGGCGCTGAAGCCGATGTGCCTCCGGCACGAACATTTATTCCTGTTTGGTCGAGGTTTTGTGGAGCTGTTGTTTGCCATCCTTGCATTGTCGAAACTACGCCGGAAGTCATTGTTAAAGCTCCGGGCGCGGCTATGTCCGGTTTTATTCTGCCGTCACGAGTTGGACCTATGCTCGAACCTATATCAATGTGTCCCGGCTTAATACCCGGATATGGCATTTGTAAATTATTATCGTATCCTATATATGTTCTTTTATTATTGAAATTGCCAACGGTTATAATATTATCAACACATTGAAAACTACTGCAAATAGTTTGCAAGCTATCGGGCGATTTATAATTAGCAATATTCGGAAAAGCTGTGGGAGTAGGGAGGTTGGCGTATTCCATATCAGTACCCTCGGCGCGCGAAGGGTCGGGCGACCACACATCAAACTTTCCGGACCCTGTAACAGATAAACGCCAATTATAAGCGGTGGAGTCGGGACTAATTAAAAATTCCATTGAGTAAACGCCATTATTTAAATCGCCATAAGACTGAACGATAGCCAATCGGTTGTTGCCATTTCTAATTGTGTCGTATAAATTAAGTCCAATGTGTTGTGCAATTTTTGAAAAATTGGTAGCTCCTCTGAATTCATAAGTGGGAGTAACCTTATCGGCTCCAATACTGAAGCTGATGTTTTTAAAATTAGCGGTATCGCCATACATGGCAATATATGTAGCGCCACCCCAATAAGCATTGTTCCCTTTAAACCAAGTGAAATTAGTATCGGCATTACTTGCCGTATAACCCAAATGAAATCGTTTTCCACCATTGTTGCCGGCCGATGCCGTCATTGCTCTTCCGTTTGCGGCTGTAAGCAGGTTATTCATCATTTGCGCCTGTAAGTCAGTACCATCGTGCGAACCGTAATAGTCGCCTATACTAATGTTGATTACACAAGGCTTACCCATTGCCTGCGCTTTCGAATAAATATAATCTACCGCTTCGGGCATACAATTCCCGCTCGGATTGCTAAAATTAAAAGCCACAACAATCAGGTCGGCATTGGGTGCAACACCTCTGTATTTATTACCCGGCGTAGAACTTCCGTTTCCGGCAGCTCTTCCCGATGAGTTTGTTCCGTGCCCGCTATGAACTAGGTCGGTATGTGTACACTGTCCTAAATCAATAGCTGTGTTATCCCATTCTTGCCCGTAATTATATGGCTGAGGAGTATTAACATCAAGTGGTTTATTTTGATCCCATAAAAATTTTATACGCGATTTTCCGTTCGTGTCTTTAAAATCGGGGTTGTTAAAATCGGTGCCACTATCTATAATTCCAACTACAACTCCTGTACCATCGTAGGCTTGAGGCAGAGGTGCCTGGCCTGTTTGTACAGCATCAACATTAACTTTTATGCGCATACTATCACTCATAAGCAGGAAGCGATGATTGGTGAACTCCATTCGTTTCACAAAAGGTTGTAAAGCCAGCACACGAATATCTTTAAGCCGAATATTTACAGACGCAATATCGCCTGCCGAGCAGATAAATTTCCCGCCTATTTCTGTAACAGCTTCCTTTATCAAAGTCATATCGCCCTTAATTAATACCGAAACATAATCATATTGAGCAGCGGTATTGTTGACTCTCCTTGCCAACTCAAAATTTATTTTACATACATTCTGGCCGAAGGAAAGCGATGTTATAATAATTGCACTAAGAAAATGTAGTCGCATTTGAATATATTTATTTTTTTGTTTCACAGCCCGTTTTACGAATATACTATTAAAAGGTTATCAAAAACCAAGCTGTTTGGCTAAATAATTGCTGATATTTACGTCATGAAGAATATAATTTGCTCGCTATTATTTGTATTTATAAGTCCGATTCTTTACGCACAAGATACGCGCACTGAATATTCGAAAGATTTTGTGTTCAATGAAGGCTTGTATTTAGATTTTAAAAGTTTTTTACAAAACAGCCCGATTCCTAAATCAAATATTATTACCGATATGAATAGAGATGATCTCGACTTTATGACTCAGTTAGTAGATCAAAAAATAATAAAATATGTTGATGGGGGAGGGAAGGAACAAGCTGTACTTCCTTCTGAATTATGGGGCTATTCTAAAAACAACGGAGTATTTATTTATTATTCAAAAAGTTTTAACCGCATACCGGTTATTGGTAACTTGTGTCATTTTACCGCAACTATAACCCGTTACGTAAGCTCGCCGGGTTATGGTTATGGCTATGGTTACGGAGGTATGGGCATGGGTACACAAACAATGGTAACACAAGAGTTGCATCAGTTTATGCTCGATACACAATCGGGCACAATTTATGATTTTAATCAAGATAATCTTGAATATATTATGCAAGCCGACCCTGCTTTACTTGACGAGTTTAAAGCCTTGAAGAAAAAACAAAAACGTGAATCACTTTTTTTATATCTGCGAAAATACAACGAGCGACACCCATTGTATATTGGGTAGTTATTCCATTCTTTGGAGCAAAATAATCCGATGGTAAACACCAATCAAGTCGAAGTCAATAACCTTCGTGAAGTCTGTACTCTTGTGCCTTGTTGCAGTAAAAAAATAAAGCCTCTTAATCTTCCTTTTTTTTACGGCTTGTTTTCGGAGGTGCAGGCGTTGTGGGTTTCGATACTTTAATTTTAATTTCCTGCTTCTCTTTGTCTAAATCAATTTCAATCACATCGCCTTCCGATACGTTTGATTTAATTATTTCCTCGGCCAAAGGATCTTCAACATGTTTTTGTATGGCACGTTTTAAAGGGCGTGCGCCAAGGTTTGCATCGAAACCTTTATCGGCAATAAAATCTTTCGCCTCATCGGTCATTTTAACAGCAAAGCCCAGCGTGTTTATTCGCTTGTAAAGTTTTTCCAATTCAATGTCAATAATTTTGTGAATGTCATCACGTCCAAGCGAGTTAAACACAACTACATCATCAATTCGGTTTAGGAATTCGGGAGCAAATGCTTTTTTTAATGCACCTTCTATAACACTTCTTGCATTGTCGTCGGCTTGCTCTTTTTTGGCTCCTGTACTAAAGCCTACACCTTGTCCGAAATCTTTTAACTGGCGCGAACCAATGTTAGATGTCATAATAACAATGGTGTTTTTAAAATCAACTTTTCGACCCAAGCTGTCGGTAAGCTGTCCATCATCCAACACTTGCAACAGCAAATTGAAAACATCGGGATGCGCCTTTTCAATTTCATCGAGCAATATAACGGCGTAGGGACGGCGGCGTACTTTTTCGGTCAACTGTCCGCCTTCTTCGTAGCCCACATAGCCCGGAGGTGCGCCAACCAAACGAGATACAGCAAACTTTTCCATATACTCGCTCATGTCAATGCGTATCATAGAATCTTCGCTGTCGAACAGGTATTTAGAAATAATTTTCGCAAGTTGCGTTTTACCAACTCCGGTAGGGCCAAGAAAAATAAAAGAGCCAATAGGTTTGTTAGGGTCTTTAAGTCCGGCACGGTTACGTTGTATAGCTTTTACAATTTTAGCTATGGCATGATCCTGACCTATTACTTTCCCTTTAAGTTCATCGCCCATCTTAGCTAGTTTACCCGACTCGTTTTGTGCTACACGTTGCACCGGAATACCCGTCATCATTGAAACCACCTCTGCTACATTATCTTCGCTAACAGTTTCGCGGTGATTTTTAGTTTCCTCTTCCCATGCTTTTTTTGCAGTTTCCAACTGCTCAAGCAGTTGGCGTTCGGTGTCGCGCAGCTTTGCAGCTTCTTCGTATTTTTGGCTACGAACAACTTTGTTTTTTTCTTCTTTTATATCTTCAATTTTCTTTTCTATGTCGAGTACATTTTTGGGAACATTAATATTTTTAATGTGAACCCGCGAGCCCGATTCATCAAGGGCATCAATGGCTTTATCGGGCAAATGCCTATCGGTTATGTAGCGGGAGGTAAGACTAACACAGGCTTTAATGGCATCATCTGTATAGGTAACATTATGATGGTCTTCGTATTTAGATTTGATGTTGTTCAGTATCTGAATCGTTTCTTCGGGCGTAGCGGGATCCACAATTACTTTTTGAAAGCGTCTTTCCAAAGCTCCGTCTTTTTCAATGTATTGTCTGTATTCGTCGAGGGTGGTGGCTCCAATGCACTGAATTTCGCCTCTGGCAAGTGCAGGTTTAAACATGTTTGATGCATCCAGTGAACCCGATGCGCCACCTGCTCCAATGATGGTATGAATTTCGTCAATAAACAAAATAACATCCGGAGATTTTTCCAGTTCATTCATCACCGCTTTCATTCGTTCTTCAAATTGTCCGCGGTATTTGGTGCCTGCAACAAGCGAGGCGAGATCGAGTGTAACTACACGTTTGTTAAACAGCACCCGCGACACTTTTCGCTGAACAATGCGAAGGGCAAGACCTTCGGCAATAGCCGATTTACCAACTCCGGGTTCGCCAATAAGTATCGGGTTGTTTTTTTTGCGGCGGCTTAATATTTGTGAAACACGTTCAATTTCTTTTTCGCGCCCTACAATGGGGTCGAGCTTGCCTTCTTCGGCAGACTTGGTGAGGTCTCTGCCGAAATTGTCAAGCACAGGAGTTTTCGATTTTGATTCGGCACCCTTTTTTGTACTGCTTCCAAATGCGCCACCCGAATCGTCGTCCCCCTCGTCGTCAGCCGGTGTTCCGGGGTGTTCTGCTTTCGGATCAATACGTATATTTTCCAACTCATGCCTCACAGCCTCATAATCAACATCGTATTTATTCAATGCTTTTGTTGCAATGTTATTATTGTCTTTTAGTATGGACAACAGTAAATGTTCTGTCCCTATCATCTCACTTTTGTGAAGTTTTGCTTCAAGGTAAGTTACTTTTAAGGCTTTCTCAGCTTGCTTTACCAATGGAATATTGGCGAGATTATTTATCTGTTTGCTTCCGGGCACTAATAGCTCTTCTATAATTCGGCGCAACTCAATTACATTTACATTTAATTTTTTCAATATCCGCATGGCCAATCCTTCGCCTTCGCGAATAATTCCTAGCATCAAATGTTCGGGACCAATGTAATCATGACCCAAGCGTAAAGCCTCCTCACGACTGAAGGTAATCACATCTCTGACTCTCGGTGAAAATTTTGCTTCCATAATGTGTTTTTTTCGTTAAACGTAAACTTTGTTCAACTTGTTACAATTTTTAAAATTAAGTGCTTTTGTCAATGTTTCAAAGCTAAGCACAGGTTTATATTAATGAGGCAGGCGAAGCTCTTATTTATCAACAAAGGCCTGTTGGATTTGTTGAAAAAAAACCTCCGAAACACCCTGTTTTAGAAGCGAATTAAGTATCTTCGGACGCCTTTGTAATTAAGGCTTTGGCAATAATTATGCAAAAACAAAAAAAGGAAAATAAACTGACAACATAGCACTATGGACGGAGAAAAAATTAT
>JADLGT010000252.1 GCA_020849195.1 Bacteroidia bacterium | reverse complement strand
TAAAATACTTCGCTGCTACTTTACGTGTCGCGTCGGAATGTCCCATGGTATAAAAATGCAGGCACGGGGCACCAAACTTAATGAGTTTTTTTGATTGCTGTATGCACCATTCAATACCAACCTCTTTCACCTCGGCATCGGTTTTACACTTTTCAATTTCTTCGAGAAAATCCTGTGGAATATCAATATTAAATAATTTGGGGAGAATTGCAGCTTGTTTTTTTGTGGTAAGAATTTTTAATCCGGGAATAATCGGAATGTGAATATCCATTTTTCGGCATTTGTCAACAAACTCAGTATAATTTTTAGTGTCGTAAAACATTTGGGTAACGATATATGATGCACCTGCATCTACCTTCCGCTTGAGGTTTTTTAAATCGGCAATTAAATTAGGTGCCTCAAAATGTTTCTCGGGGTAGCCGGCTACACCTATGCAAAAATTAGTTGGCGCCACATCGGCAAGATCTTCTTCTAAATAATGCCCCTTGTTCATAGCCACTAACTGCTTCACCAAATCGTAAGCATAATGGTGACCATTGGGCTCGGGCACAAACGTACCCTCCGATTTTATTGCATCGCCTCGCAGAGCAAGCACATTGTCAATACCAAGAAACTGAAGATCGATTAATGCATTTTCGGTTTCCTCGCGCGTAAAACCTCCGCAAATAATATGAGGCACTACATCTATTTTATACTTGTTAATAATGGCTGCACAAATTCCAACCGTGCCCGGACGCTTACGTATGCTTACCTTTTCAAGAAAGCCTCCTTCTCTTTTTTTGTAGATGTATTCTTCTCGGTGATAGGTAACGTCGATAAAAGAAGGTTTAAACTCCAACAAGGGATCGATGGCGTTGAATATCGACTGAATACTTTCTCCTTTTAATGGTGGAAGTATTTCTATAGAGAACAATGTTGACTTGGCATTATTTATATGGTCAATTACTTTCATTTTTTTACAAATATCAAAGATTATTGGGCTTGCGAATATACAAATAATGCTATTGGGCAGAAGCGGAACTCATGTAATTTGTAAATTCACAAGCATAGATTATCTGTACATCCGCCTATAAGTATTATCTTCGCGCCTTCTATGGAAAACATCCGAAATTTTTGCATTATAGCCCACATTGATCACGGCAAAAGCACATTAGCCGATCGTTTGTTGGAGTACACCAAAACTATTTCGAAGCGCGAAATGCAAAATCAGGTGTTGGACGATATGGATCTTGAAAAGGAACGCGGCATCACCATAAAAAGTCATGCTATACAGATGGAGCATACTTATAATGGTAAAAAATATATCCTTAACCTTATCGACACTCCCGGCCATGTTGATTTTTCGTACGAAGTATCGCGCTCTATTGCGGCCTGCGAAGGTGCATTGCTATTGGTTGATGCTGCTCAAGGTATTCAGGCACAAACTATTTCTAATCTATATTTAGCCCTCGACCAGGGGCTTGAAATAATTCCGGTGCTGAATAAAATTGATCTGCCAAGCGCAAATCCGGAAGAAGTAAAAGATCAAATTGTTGATCTTATTGGATGCAAACGCGAAGATATTATGGCTGCTTCCGGAAAAACCGGACAAGGTGTGAACGAAATACTGGATGCAATCATTGACCGCATACCTGCCCCAAAAGGTAAGCCCTCAGCTCCTTTACAAGCTTTAATTTTTGATTCTGTTTTTAATTCCTTTCGTGGGATTATTGCCTATTTCAGGATTATGAACGGCGAGTTGAATAAAGGCGAGAAAGTAAAATTTGTTGCTACCGGCCGCGAATATATTGCCGAAGAAATAGGAATACTTAAACTGAGTTTAAGCGCAAAAGAAAAATTAAGTGTGGGCGATGTGGGCTATATTATATCGGGTATTAAACAAGCCAGCGAAGTAAAAGTGGGTGATACAATTACCCATGTTCATAATCCTTGCGATGAAGCCATTAAAGGTTTTGAAAACGTAAAGCCCATGGTTTTTGCGGGTATCTATCCGGTAGATACCGAAGATTTTGAAGAACTCCGCGCATCTATGGAAAAGCTAAAACTCAACGATGCTTCCATTACCTGGGAACCCGAAAGCTCGGCTGCGCTTGGCTTTGGTTTCAGGTGTGGTTTTTTGGGCATGTTACACATGGAAATTATTCAGGAACGTTTGGATCGCGAATTTAATATGAGTGTAATTACCACTGTGCCAAACGTGTCGTATATAGCTTATACAACAAAAGGAGAACGCCTCGAACTTCGTAACCCGTCCGACTTTCCCGACCCTAGT
Organism: Bacteroidia bacterium; assembly: GCA_020849195.1. Lineage (GTDB taxonomy): Bacteria > Bacteroidota > Bacteroidia > JABDFU01 > JABDFU01 > JABDFU01. The sequence goes on along the minus strand of JADLGT010000252.1, from coordinate 1,388 downwards.
GCGCTCGACCATGTTGAAGAGCCCTACATAAAAGCCAATATTATTACCAAAGCCGAATTTGTTGGTCCGGTGATGAATCTGTGTATGGACAAGCGTGGTATTATACAAAATCAGGTGTATCTTACTACCGACCGCGTTGAACTTATTTTTGAAATGCCGCTTGGCGAAATAGTATTCGACTTTTACGATAAACTAAAAACTATTTCGAAAGGTTATGCCTCGTTCGACTATACCCCTATTGATTACAAAACATCCGATTTGGTAAAAATGGATATTCTCATTAACGGCGACCCCATCGACGCCTTGTCGGCGCTCATTCACCGCGACAGGTCCTTCGACTTCGGAAAAAAAATATGCGAAAAACTCAAGGAGCTTATTCCCCGCCAACAATTTCAAATTGCTATTCAGGCAGCTATTGGCGCAAAAATTATTGCAAGAGAAACATTGTCGGCAATACGAAAAGATGTTACTGCTAAATGTTACGGAGGCGATATCTCGCGTAAGCGCAAGTTGCTCGAAAAACAAAAAGAAGGAAAAAAGCGTATGCGTCAGGTAGGCAGTGTTGATATTCCACAAAGCGCTTTCATGGCCGTGTTAAAGCTAAACGATTGATTGGTTCGGGATTTTGTATTAAAAGTATCACGTACTAATTCAATGTGAGATGGTATTGTATCGCGTTAGTGGTGATTTTATTGCGATGGTGCCTAATTTAATCTTCGGGTTTAAAATTTAACTTCTGCTGTTCGTTCCTTGACACATGTCGGACAATCTTGCTGACTTGATATGACTTAGTTACATAAGTATTGACACTTTCATCAAACTTCTGATTGGTTTGCAGTTCGACTTCAAGGACATCGCCCTTTGCAAATGCTTCACCTTTATCAATCAACTCATAAAATGACGGGTCAATTATTCGTGCTGTGATTTTGATTCCCTTGTAATAAAAATCCCACTTTAAAGATTCTTCAAACGACACTCTGACAACATTCAACGTTGCGGCTTCGACAAGTTTTCGTTCCCCCTCTTCGACCTCCTCTGACTTCTTCGCCAAATCTGCAAATTCTGATTTATCTACACGAACAAGCGGTTGTTCCTTCCCGTCAGTTATTTCAAAACCTGTTATTGCCGGATCGTTATCTAAAGCATCAAAATTTTGCGACAGTGCATCTTTGACAACCGGACTATTTTCATATATGTTGAAAGTGGCGTTTTCAATTACCAACACATTTCCTTCGTGATTGACAATTTTGGTTTTATCACCCTTTTCAGGTTTGGTTTCTTTTGGCTTCTTCCCTTTTAGATGCTTCTTCAGTTCGATGAGTCCTACAACAGCAGAAATTATTGCTGACCCAACTGCAATGTTTTCTTTCGTGAGTAAGTTTTTCAAT
>JADLGT010000251.1 GCA_020849195.1 Bacteroidia bacterium | reverse complement strand
TTTACTATTTTTTAGAAATGAAATTTATACTTCGGCATAGGTTGTGCGTTATACTATTTAATAACAAAAAAGAAAGGAAGGCTAAGATGCAACCACAACAAAACATAGGTACACTTTTATAGGACGCCAACAGTTGGCCTCTTGTAATGAGGTTTCTCTTAACCGATACTCTTCCTTATGCTGGATATTTCACACAAATTGACCCCTCTGTTTCGCTCCAAATTGACCCCCTATAGTTAACCGCCGTTTTCATTTATCTGCGATGAGTGATTGTGTTATACAAATTTAATTATTATTCGTTAATAGTTTCCGGTTCTTGAGCTTTTCTTTTTCTTAGAGATTCCCCTTTTAGTTCTAATCTTTGTGCGTCATGAACAATCCTATCAAGGATTGCATCAGCAATCGTTTTTTCTCCAATAATATCGTACCATTGCTTCACCGGTACTTGCGATGTTATGATAAATGAACTTTTATCGTAACGGTCTTCTATGATTTCCATTAAAGCAGCGCGGCCAAGCGCATCAAAGGGCTGTATGCCAAAATCATCCAGTATAAGTAAATCCTGTTTTTCTATTCTTGCTAATTCTCGCACATACGAATCATCAGCCTTTGCCATTTTAAGTTTAGCAATGAGCTTTGCTGTGTTTGTGTAAGTTACTTTGTAACCGTTTATGCAAGCCTGATGGCCAAGAGCTGAAGCCAGATAACTTTTTCCAACACCGGTACTTCCTGTAATGATAATGTTTTGCTTCTTTTCAATAAAGGTGCAATCTGCCAAACGATGTATTTCGTTTTTGTCAATGCTTCGTTTATCGTAAATAATATTTTCAATACTGGCTTTATAACGGAACTTCGCATTTGTAAGCCCGCGTTGTATTTTCCGGTTTTGCCGGTCATCCCATTCGGATTCAATTAAAAAACCAATCATTTCATCAGGAGTGTATTGGTTCATTTGTCCTGCCTCCATGGTAGTGCGGAAGGCTCTGAGCATTCCATAAAACTTCATGTGTTTCATTTTTTGTAAGGTTGTTTCGTTCATGTTGTTTTTGTTTTAGGTTATTGTTTATTGATAATATTCTTCGCCCCGTATGTTTTCATGCAGCGGCATTTCTAATTGGTGATGCCCTTCATCTGTATCATTACACTTATCCAAACCCCTTTCAAGTATGGTTTGTATAATTTTGTAGTTATAATGACCATAATCCAGCGCACGCTTACAGGCATTTATCAAGCGTTCTTTGCCAACCTTCTTTACAAAACTTAAAACTCCTACGCAGGATTTATAAGCTTGCTCTTCGTGTTGTTTTTTCTCAAGGATGCGTTCAATAAAAAGCTTAACATCAGGATGAATGGATTCAGCCCAGCCAATAAATTTCTCAGCCGACCAATCACTCACAAACCTGTGCGTAGAGGCCATGTGCTCCTCTACTGTTGTATAATTATACGGACTGCGTAATCGCTTGTGTATTGCAATGCGCTCGTATTTATAATATATTTCAACGGTGCTTTTTGAGTAAATAATTTTTACTTTCTTGCCCATGTATTTAAACGGAACACTATAATAATGCTTGTCGTCATTTAAGCAGATATGTCCGTTTTTCATGACTGTAACTATGTTTTGCCTCTTAAACTCATAGCGTCTTTCAGGTAATGGTTGCAGTGTTTTTCTTTCTACTTCATCGAACTGTTCTTGTCGGCTATAATTACGTCCTTTCATTTTTATGCAGTTATGTTCTTGCAGATAAGGATGCATGATTTCATTTAAACCGATAAGAGAAGTCGGTAATTCCTTTGGCATATTAGAGTAAATGCGTGTGTAAAGTATTTTTACGGCTCCTTCAACCAGAGCTTTATCTTTAGGACGATAAGAACGTGCAGGTAAAATTGTAAACTGGTAATGGTCTGCAAAATCCTCGAAGGCTTCGTTTAAAGTAGGTTCATATTTACTGCTCTTAATAACGGCTGATTTTAAATTATCAGGGACAATAGCCTGTGGTACACCACCAAAATAATGCAATGCGTTTTCACAGGCTGTAATAAAATCTTCTTTCTTTTGACTCTGGCAAGCTTCAACATAGGTTAGCTGACTTGATCCCAGAACAGCGACAAATATTTCTACGTCCTGTATTTCTCCCGTATCAGGATCTACAATTTGTAGTTTCTCTCCTGCAAAATCAACATACATTTTATCTCCGGCTTTATGTACAATGTGCATTGCCGGATTAACTCTTCTCTGCCAGGAGGAATAATATATACAGAACTGCGTATAACGATAACCGTCAGGATGTTTTTCTAGATATTCCTTCCAGAGTTTTTCTCTTGTGACTCCGGTCTTACGCAACTCTTTATCCATGTATGGAAAAAATTCCCGGACTCTTTCATAGCGTTTATTGGGCGCTTTTGTTTCCGGTGGTTTGCCAAAAATTTCGTTGAGTTCGTAGTCATTTAGCTCATTGATATCCTCATAGGTCTTCTGTAATCCCTTAAAAATGTTTATGTACTTCTTAACCGTATTACGGGCTACACCGGTATGGTTGCTTATAAATTTTTTACCCTTTGACTGGGTGTACAATCGGATGATTTGTCGGACTTTATTCATAGTAATTGCTTTATTGGCCATAATCTTTTATATTTATGATACAATTTAAGTATCATAAAAAATCAATTATGGTTAACAATCACTCTTCGCTATATAATGAAATCAGGGGGTCAATTTACTCCGAAACGAGGGGGTCAGTTTGGAGCGAAACAAGGGGGTCAGTAAAAAATGAAACAAGGGGGTCAATTACAGTGAAATTTCCATTCTGAGAGTGTAAAGTAGTCGTTTTCTTTTGGTTTTAATTCAAGAATTGATGTAAAAAGCTTGTCTGAACAGTAGTAGTAGGGCTTACCTTTTAAATTTACTCGTCCATGAGGAGTGAGATGTCTAGGTGGATAAGATAATTCCCTCGGGTTAATAAATGCAAGGTCTTCAGTATTTTTTCTAACTCGATATAATTTTGTGTTTTGTTTTAGTTCAAATCTTCTAAATTCTGTCAGCAAGTCAGTGAAAATTTGAAAGTAGTGTTTTTGAATGTCTTTGAATGATTTCGATGGATTGTTCGGGTCTATTTTTATTTTGTTAAGGCTGTCAAAAATTTCGTCGATGTTATTCATGATGATCTGTCTGGTGCATTACCTTTAACGGTTTGCAAATAGACGTAGGCGGGCTTTCGAAGCTTCCTGTGTCTATACCCACAAAAGGTTATTTAAAGATAAATGTTTATTAGCGAGGTGCAAAATAAATTCGCGAAGCGACCGCAATTCCGCACCGAGCGATGACCGAGTCAGCCCGCTTACGTTTATTTGCTGTTATGTGCAGCCACTTACGTCCAAGTCATCTAC
>JADLGT010000250.1 GCA_020849195.1 Bacteroidia bacterium | reverse complement strand
TGCCTCCGTAATAGGTTGCCCAGTTACGTACACCGGTAGTAGTATTAAATTTTACCAGAAAGGCATCAAAAAAATTTACTCCTCCATAAACCGTTTGAAAACCGGTGGTACTTGCAATGGCGTTAGTACTTGCGGTATAACCGACCAAATAAACGCTGCCGGCATTATCGCAGGTCACGTTGTAGCCATAATCATCATTGGTGCCTCCGTAATAGGTTGCCCAGTTACGTACACCGGTAGTAGTATTAAATTTTACCAGAAAGGCATCTTGATATCCTCCTCCATAAACCGTTTGAAAACCGGTGGTACTCGCAATGGCGTTGGTGCTGGCGGTATAACCTGATAAATACACACTGCCGGCATTGTCGCAGGCTACGTTGGAGCTACGATCATTGCCGGCTCCTCCGTAGTATGTAGCCCAATAGGGATCGATGATTAAAGGAAGTTCGTGGTTGTAAGTTTTTAGTTCGAAGGTTACAATGGAGCCAATAGCCATTTGCGAAGAAGAATTAGCCAATAGCGAATAGCCAATAGGGGTTGGAGTTTTCTCCCTATTGCCTATTGGCTCTTCGCTATTCGCTATTTTGTATTCACAGCCCACATCTACAATTTTTCCGTTTATGCTTTGGTAAACTTTGGGGAGGGTTTCTACGGTTTCACCCAATTCGCTTTGAACGATCAACTTCGAACCGTTTAACTTCACTTTCGCTCCTGTGTATCTTAATTTAATTTGGTTGGGGTCGGCACCGGGGTTTATTACTATGTCGTACTTCAGTCCTCTTTCTTTTCCTCCATAATATATTACATCAATTCCCTTGTAAATATTTTTTTGCACCACCCTGTTGTACGATTTTACGTTGGTAATTCCGTTGGGGCAATGGGCGTAGTAGTAATTGGTATAACCTTCTACTTCTTCTGCGTTTAATATTTCGGGGTTGGGGTTACCACCTTCAAAGTCAACATCGGTGCGTTGTATTTTTATTGATGCTTTTGCTTCCAGTTGGTGTTTTAGTTCTTCGGAATGTTGTTGCGAAAAGTTGGGGTCGATTTTTTTCAGTTCTACTTCTTTGTTTATTTCTTGCATAACCTCTCCCATATTACTTGTTACGTAGCTTATACCGGTTTTGCGTAAATAAACATCGGCTCCGCCGCCGTCGCCTTTGTATAAAATTTCAGGATGCAAGTTTCCTTTCATATCGGCTATTTGCCCTTTGTTGGGGGTGAATAGCATACCGGAGCCTTTAAGGGAGTTCTTTGTTATTCGTTCTTGGTTCTTAGTTGTTTGAGTTCCAAGACCAATAGCGCTTTGTGCAAAGGCTGTAAGGCTTGCAGCAAAAATTGCTGAAGTGAAAAAAAGGTGGAGTTCTTTTTTCATGTTTTTTTTATTAATCGCTGTAGGTAAACATTTTTTGTGTTTTACGGCGCATTAACCTTCACCGTTGTTTTACACCCGTTATTATCGGTTACCATTACGTTATATACGCCCGGACACAACGCATTCTTGTAGCGCTTGTCGTGTCCATCAGACCATTGGTAAATGTAGGGTGGTGTTCCGTTTATACCGGTTACCATTATCCATTCTTTGCAACCACAGTTGCTGCAGTTGGCGGTACCTTTGGTGTATTGAGCGTTGATCTTATTTACTGTTACCACCGCCGTAGATGTAGCTGCATTTCCTCCGCTATCGGTTACTGTTACGGTGTAAGTGGTTGTTACCGGCGGACAAGGATTTATATTTTGTGTTGTTGCGCCGGTGCTCCACGAGTAGGTGTATGTGCCGCTGCCTCCGGTGGCATTTGAAGTTACGGTAGCGCAAGTGCCGGAGCAAATGGTCGTATCCGATGCGTATGCTGTAATTCCGCCACAGGTGGAACCGGTGATGGTAAATGTTACTGTTTGTGTTTGGTTACAATTACTTGTTGCTGTAACGGAATATGTTCCGGCACACAAGCCCGTAATACTGCTTGTTGCTGAGGTAACACTCGATTGCAGAGTTCCATTACTCCATGTATAGGTGTAAGGCCCGTCGCCGCAGCTAAAGGTAACAGCAGCCGAACCGTTGCAAGGTGCGCACGCGGTAGAATTAACCTGACTTTGACCAATGGTGGGAGGTATTGGGCTGAATTTGTAAATGGCAAAGTCCGACTCCCCATTTGCTTGATTATCAAAATAAGCTCCGCCACCCGGGTTTACAAATATATTATTCAGGGTAGTTTGATCGCTTGTTGAGCCAAGGAAAAAATTATTTTGATTATCTATAACCATGCTTGGCACATGGTCGTCGCCGTCTCCTCTTATGTAGGTGGCCCAAAGTATATTGTCTGCGGGAGTGAATTTGATCAGGAATAAATTACATTGCCAGGATAAGCCCAATGGATTTGAAAAGGTAGATTGAAAATAGCCCATATTACAAACATCTTGTTTAGTGAAGAGATCGGGAGATTTTGTGGAAAAGCTCAGGAATACATTTCCGCAATTGTCTGAATCTAGATAGGGCGACCAATAGTTTAAGGATGATTCATGACCAGATCCACCAAAAAGCGTAGCCCAAAGTAGCGTTTCTGTATTACTAAACTTTAGCAGATAAATGTCCGACCTCCCTCCGGGGGTATTGTCATAATATCCGCCCGAATTTAACGTGTTAAAATCTGCTGGTTGAGCAACAGCTCCGCTCTGAGATGTGGAACCGGCAACATAAATATTCCCGTTCGCATGTTTCATTAAACAGCCTCCCACTTCGTCGCCCGAGCCTCCGTAATAGGTTGACCAAAGAAGATTATCCGCATTACTGAATTTTAGAATACAACAGTCGGAAGGGCCATTTAAGGTATTGTCAAAATAGCCGCCCGAATTTAGTGTAGGCAGGTTAGTGGATCGTGTCATGGCGGATATGTAAATATTTCCTGTCCCATCATTAATAATGGACCAAGGGTCTTCATAATCGCTCCCTCCAAAGTAAGTTGACCACAAAAGTGTATTTGCAGCGTTAAACCTGATAATAAAAAGATCGGTACCTCCCGCGTATGTATTATTAAAATATCCTCCTGAATTTAAAACGGGAAAATCCGTTGAAGAGGTATAACCGGTTGCAAACACATTACCGGTATTATCTGTTGTAATAGATTTGCAGGCATCTCCGGCAGATCCTCCGTAAAAGGTTGCCCATTGCCTTACTCCGGAGGAATTAAATTTTATTATAAATGCGTCTCCGCTTCCTGCGTTTGTATTGTCGTTGTATCCGGTGGAAGCCTGAATAGGAAAATCGGCGGATTGAGTGTTTCCGGCAACGTATAAATTGTCGGAAATATCGCAGGTCATGCTGTAAGGAGAGTCGAATTGAGTACCGCCATAATAGGTAGCCCACAGTAAAACGCCTGAGTTGTTAAATTTAAGTATAACCACATCATTGTTTCCGGCATTGGCGTTTCCAATTTGAGTATAATATGTTCCGGTAATGAATGAAGGGAAATCGGTAGAAAAAGTGTAGCCTGTTGTATAAAAATTCTGAAAGCTGTCCATTGTTGATGAAGCGGAATACTCGGTACTTGTGCCCCCGTAATAGGTAGCCCAAACAAGCTGGGGGTCTATAATGAGTGTTTGTTCGTCTGACAACTCTGAGGTAGTGAATCGAAAAGATATTTCGGTATTGTATTTATCAACAGAAGTTTTATGAAACCTGCATTTTATTTTAATGCCCGTATCTTTTATGTATGAGTAAGGCGCTTTTTCGGTTAATGTTCCCAGCCGGGTTTTTACCTGTATGTTC
>JADLGT010000249.1 GCA_020849195.1 Bacteroidia bacterium | reverse complement strand
CTCTCCGGCTGAAGTTCGCGCTGGATCATCGTAACGACTAAACTCACAGGTTGCAGTTACAAACAAAGGCAACTTTTTCACATTCCCCCAATCGTTAATTGTGCTAATATCAATCACACGTTCATGTGCCCAGCCGGTTTCTCCACCATGTCCGGTATAATTCATAATCAAAGCACCTTTTAACACCCGTTTGGTGATGGCATCTGTTACATCGGGGTAGCGGTTACCTCCCGGAGTAGTTTCCTGTGCATAGGCATCGAAATATATTTTATCTACATTATAATTTTTGTAATTGGTGTTTACTAATGTTGCCATTTGATTGGCTTGACTAATGTGTGTGTTATTATCTTCGTCATCGCCTATAAAACAAATTACGTTGCGCCAATCGCCAAATGGCGAAGTGTTTTCAATATTGTTGCATACAGCGCCCTGCACGGCCGACGCAGGAGCTGGACTCGAATATTTTATTATTTTATTTACCATTCCTTGCGCTTCCTGAACATTATCAGCAGGCAAACGCCCTATGCCTATGTCAACAAGATCGGCTGCTGTTTCAGTCCAGTTTCCTTCGCTGTCGTCCAACAACCCGTAATAATCATCCGATACATACGAAGCGGTTGGGTCGTGCGAGTTGTCCGATTGATAAGTGGGAATATAATTTGTGTTATTTGCAAGACGATATTTATTGTCATACGAACCATCTCCAAACAATAACAAGTATTTGGGCAAATCAGCATACCCGGTAGAACGATCGTAAAACATTTTCATAAAGTCGCGAATGGCCGACACATCTTGAGCGCCCGAAGAAAATTCGTTATACACTTGTTGCGGAGTTACTAATGTTACAGTCATATTGTCGTGCGAACGGTGAAAATTTGCAAGCGTGTTGGCTTCGTTCCAAAACAGGGGGTGAGCTATAATAACCATATCCGACTGAGGCAACGCATGTAAATTTTGGTTGGGTACAGCGCCAATCGCCGAAGGCGTGTAATAACTGTTTCCGGTAAACGCAATAAATTCGCGTAACGAGTCGGATGCTGCTATAAACTGAATATTCGTTATATTATTAGTGGCGACCTGAAGTTTAACATTGGTGGGATCGCTCACCTCCCAAACTTGTAAGCTACCCGAAGTATTTATTGTATATTGAGCAGCTTTGCCGACTCCAACCGATTTCGAATCACGAAAAATCATCTGCTCTCCATACATATTTAGCTGTCGGCGTACATTTGCTTCAATGTAATTTAACCATCCGGTTGCCCCGCTTGTTTGTTTGCTTACAGTTACATTCAGCAATGATGAAGGGTTGGGTACACTCAAGCATCCGTTTGCATTAGAAGCATAATCGCCATAATACAAACTCACGGGAACTCCAAGTGCACTAATTGTTTGTGTGGCAGCTCCACAGTTTACAACATAAGAACTGGTACTACTGTAACGGCTCAGTAAATCGGTTTTAATAGTAGCAGGGGACGAGGCATCAATATTCGGAAAATTAAATGTAGTATTGAAAACGGTTACAATATCAAAATTAAATCCATACCATTCCCGCCCCGACTTAAGCAGGTTAACCAAATCTTCTTCAATATATGCGTAATCATCAAACGTCGTAACATTGTCTGTCGATGTGGATAGAGATGCTTGTTGGGCAATACGTTTACCATTTCCAAAATCGGTGGTGATAAAATAATAGGTGGTATCGGAATAATTATTTTTTTGGTGGCGAAATGCAGCACACGAAGAGTTAAAGTATGTCCATCGAGTTGGTCCTTGCCCGTAAAATAAAACGTAATCTAAACTATCAAATACGCCGTCGCTTTCTCCTTGTACTATAATCGAATTTTCAGTAAGGTCGTCTCTTCTAAAAGAAGAATTTGCATAAGGCAGTTGCCCCCCTCCGTTCCCATACAAACGGATGTTGCGCGGATCCATCGAAGAAATATCAATCCCAAGATTTTTCAAAAAAGAATACGACATTTTATAAATGCCATCCTTTGTTACACCAATTCTAAACCATTTTCCCGACGCAAGTACCGAAGTTAATGCGTGATTTTGACTTATAGATTGTGTTTTACTTTGTGTTTGTACATTTTGAGTTAATACTAAATTAAACGACAGCAACTTTTCATACTTGCCACTGCTTTCGTTTTTACGTATCGGAATAAATTGAATTATTGCGCATGGTTCTTTTCGCTCATATCCAATTGTAGTATTTACTTTTATTTCGGTAGCGCTAATTTTTACTAATGCCGCTTCTTCCGGATTCAATTCGGCATATACGGCATTTGTAATGGTGGCTGATGCAGAGTTGATCGAAGACGGTAATTTTATACGCTCATAATACTCCGGCAAATGGTTCGCATTATATGTAGCTCCTTTAAAATAAAGGAAGCGGTTAATTTCATTTTCCGAAAATTTATTTACCTGTATCGCACCCCATTCTAATTGACGTTGATTAACCGGTTCATTACCTGCGTAAAGGAATGAAAAACAGAGCAAAAAGGTTAAAATATGTAAAAAACGCATATTTTTTGGGGCAGAAGGAACACAAAAGCGTACGAATATAGAATACATTGTTGAATATAACGTGAATTTAGTTAACTAACTTGAAAGCACAACTACTATGTCAATACTATCCTTATTCTCAATAAATTACATATTATTTGGGTAGTATTAGTAAATGTTATGAATTTTCAGTATATTTGTGATTACCGTTTTTTGTTTCAGCTTGTATGAATTGATGTTGATAACTAAACTAAGAGTGATTTATTGCATAAATAAAAACAAAAAATATAGACATAATTGCAACTAACGCAGTCTGTTTTCGTTTAAGAGGTAGCAAAATAAAATTTCCATGCTAAAACGTATAATTCTATTTCTCTCTATATTATTTTCGCTCGTATTTGACGAGAAGGTGTACGCTCAGGATCCCGAGTTTACTCAGTTCTACGCTAATCCTTTATACCTCAATCCGGCTTTCGCAGGCGCTGCCCGCTGCCCTCGCTTTATTTTGAACTATCGAAATCAATGGCCCGGAATTTCTGGCACTTACGTTACATATCACGCATCATACGACCAACATATTGATGCGTTGGCAGGTGGAATCGGATTGATGGCCATGAATGATGTGGCAGGAGCCGGTGGAATATTAAAAAGAACATGGCTAAGCGGAATTTATTCATATCAATTGAATGTTACTCGCGAGTTTTCGATTAAAGCAGGATTTCAGGCTACTTATGCGCAAGTTAGTGTGGATTGGAGCAAGCTTACGTTTGGAGACCAAATTGACCCTAAGCGCGGTTTTGTATATAATACACTGGAAACAAATTATGTTGGAAAAAAATCTTACTTAGACGTATCGGCAGGCTTACTTGGTTATAGTAAGCGTTACTTTTTTGGATTTGCAGCCCACCATCTTACAACCCCCGATGAAGCGCTCGTTTCGGGACCAAGCCCGCTGCCTTTAAAAATAACAGGTCATGCCGGAGCTGTGATTCCACTTGATATGGCTAAAGATGCCGAAACAACTTTATCGCCGAATATATTATACATGAAGCAACAGGATTTTCAACAAATACTACTTGGCTTGTATTTAACCAAAGGCCCTGTTGTAGGTGGCTTATGGTACAGAAATCAGGATTCTTTTATTGCTTTATTAGGATTTCAAAAGGATGTATTTAAATTCGGATATAGCTACGATTTAACGGTATCTAAACTTACCAATATTACTGCCGGTTCGCACGAAGCATCAATGACTTTTCAGTTTGCCTGCAAACCCAAAAAGAAAAAATTTAGAACAATAAGTTGCCCATCGTTTTAGTTTATTATTAATTCTAAACAGTACCCGTAAAAAAATAGATATGAAAATGAAAAAACTGTCAAAGCTGGCTTTAATAACAGGAGTGCTAATTGTTGCATCTTGTTCTAAAGAACGTTCTCCGGTTACTGGTTGGGCTTATAATGATCCCAAAAATGGTGGTTTTGAAGTAGTGCCGTACATGGAACAGGAAACCGGTCCGGGCTTAATATTAGTTGAAGGCGGAACATTTACTATGGGTCGCACCGAACAAGATGTTACTTATGATTGGAATAACGTTCCGCGCAGGGTAACAGTTTCTTCATTCTATATGGATGAAACGGAAATTCGCAACCTTGATTATCTCGAATATTTGCACTGGACATATCGCGTTTTCAGTGCTAACTTTTATGAGATTTATAAAAAAGCATTGCCCGATACACTTTGTTGGCGCGAACGCTTAGCCTTTAATGAACCTTATGTAGAATATTACCTGCGCCATCCTGCTTACAGGGACTATCCGGTAGTTGGAGTAAACTGGCTTCAGGCAAGCGACTTTTGTGCATGGCGTACCGATAGAGTGAATGAATTTATTTTAGTTCGTGAAGGTATTCTCGACCACAATCCAACTCCTTCTGAAGCAGACTATTTTAATACCGATCAATATTTGGCAGGAAAATGGACGGGACAAGTTCGTACCAATCTGCCTTCGCTCGATCCGAATGGTTCTGGCGAACGCCAAGTTAGAATGGAAGACGGTATATTTTTACCTCGTTACCGCTTGCCCACCGAGGCCGAATGGGAGTATGCATCATTTGCTCTCATTGGCAATACAATAGGCGAGCGTATCACCGAAAGACGTATCTACCCTTGGAATAGTCACGCTGTACGTAATCCGGATGAAAAATATATTGGTCAATTTTTGGCCAACTATAAACGCAGCAATGGCGATAACATGGGAACAGCCGGTTACCTGAACGATGCCGGCGATATTACCACTCCTGTATTTTCTTATTGGCCGAATGATTATGGTTTGTATAATATGGCCGGTAATGTGAGCGAATGGGTAATGGATGTATATCGTCCGCTGTCGCCCGATGACAAAGAAGATTTCCGCCCGTTCCGCGGTAATGTATTTAAAACACAAGTAAAAGATCCGGCTAACGGACCGAACGATATTGTTATCAATACAGATTCTATTTTGTATGATAAAGACAGCAACATCTCTAATATACCTGGCATGGTTAGATGGAGAGATGTGAGCATTACAAACAACGAGGACAATCTTGATGAACGTCGTAATTATAAATATGCTGATAATATAAACTACATAGACGGAGATATTAACTCAAGTGTT
>JADLGT010000248.1 GCA_020849195.1 Bacteroidia bacterium | reverse complement strand
TTTTATTTTTATCGAAAGGATGTTTATGCGTAGCAATGGCCAATATTTTTACATTGGCGCCCAAAGCTATTAATCCTTGAGTAAGAATATCCATAGCTACCGAACCCCCGTCTTTTGGTGGGTTAGGAACTTTGCTGCACAATTGGAGTATGTTCAAATTATAATTATTTTTTACCAATATTTAATAATTCTATTTGTAAATTACAGGTATAATTTTATTTCTGTTATCGAGTTAGATATTAAAATTATGCAAATGAATTACCGGTCTTTTTATTTACAGGAAAAAATATTTACAAATTCTATTGTAAATTATTTGCTTAAATTTAGTAGTTTTCGTTTTACAGTATGGAAAAATATTTAATTACAGGATTTTCGGGTTTTGTGTGCCGACATTTTCTTGACTATCTCGAATCGACCGGAATTGTTTCAGAAGTGTATGGAGTGGATGTGAATAAACCCGATTTCTCGTACTCGGGATATAAAAATATTAAATGCAGTTTCCAAACACTCGATTTACTTAATAGAGCTAAAGTTGAAGATGTTATAAGTAAATTTAAACCCGATTACATCCTTCATCTTGCATCCTATAGCAGCGTGGCTTACAGTTGGCAAAATCCTGTTGCAAGTTTTGCTAACAACACGAACATATTTTTGAACCTGATTGAAACTGTTCGCTTGTTAGCAATTAAATGCCGCATTCTATCTGTCGGATCATCTGAAGAATACGGAAATGTTTCTTCGGCGAGCCTTCCGCTTCGCGAAAATCAATTGCTGAACCCGGTGAGCCCTTATGCGGTTGCGCGTGTTTCGCAGGAGTTATTATCGAAAGTTTATGTAGATGGATTTGACAGCGATATTGTTTTAACGCGTTCGTTCAATCACATTGGACCTGGTCAAAAAGATATTTTTGTGGTGGCATCATTTGCCAAAAAACTAATCGATATAAAAAGAAAAAAAAATTCATCCAACGAATTTTATACGGGCGATTTAACAATTATAAGAGATTTTGTTGACGTACGCGATGTTGTGTGTGCCTACTATCTTTTACTGAAAGAAGGAAAGAAAGGTGAAACGTATAATATTTGCAGCGGGAAGGGGATTAGTTTGTTCGAAGTATTAGAAAAAATGAGAACTATTGTTGGAGTTGATATTGTTCAAAAGTTAGATGCCCGTTTCGTTCGTCCGAACGAAAATAGGATAGTGATAGGAGCCAACGATAAAATCAGAAAAGATGTTAAGTGGGTTAACCGGATTGATTTAGACAGCAGTCTGCACGATATTATTAATTATTACAATAGTTTAACCTGATGTAGTAATTTTTGGAGAAATAAATTTTTTTAATTGTATAAAGTACGTAGCAGAATCAAACAAGTTAGAATCGCGGCTGGCTTTGTAAGTTAGAAAAATTCCCATGGGAAGCAATACCACCGGCGCAATCCACATGCCAACCTGAGTTGGAAGCGAGCCTTCTTTCGAAAGTTTTTCGCCCATGATAGAGATAATATAAAACACAATAAAAAATAAAACCGAAACTACCACGGGCATTCCCAATCCTCCTTTTCGAATGATAGCACCTAAGGGAGCTCCAATAAAAAACAAAATCATACAAGCAATAGAAAGTGTAAATTTTTTGTGGAGTTCAACTTCAAACCTGCGCTCGGTTTGGCGATTTATTTCGTTTTCTTCGGCGCTTGTTTGAATATATGTTTTTGCAGATCGAGCTGTGTTAATTGCTGTTTCAAAAATTTTATTTTTTTCAGCAACAGGGTACGATTCATATAGGTTAGAGGAATTAATCTTTTCTTTTTTAAGCGAGTCGCCGGCCTTTAAATATTGAATGGATCGGGCAAAGTAATTATTGGTGAGTTGAGATGCCGTTTCAAGTCCGCGTTTGCTTGCCTTCGCCTTCATCGAATCAATGGCTTCGCTTAGCTGAGGAATATTTAGCATTTGATAGTTTGTTTTGAATAAAGACTCGTCTGTTTTATTCATTTTAAAATCCGACAAGTCAAATCGAATGACCTGCTCTTTAAATTTATTTCGCAACAATGGGCGTGTACGTGTTTGCTGGTCGGTATTCAGCATATCTTCGTAGCTGTAACCGTTATAGAGTGTAATAACAAGCACACTTTTGTTAGACGGCATTTCCATTTTACCCGAGTCGGCAAACGCAACTTTGTTATTTCCCTGCATAGAACGCTGATCATATATCATTACATCTTTAAGTATTTTTCCATCTTTCGATTTTTTAGCAACGCGTATGCTGTATCCGTTAATGCCGTTATAAAAAATTCCCTCTTTAATATTAATTGCAGGCTTTGAGTGCGAAATATCAAAAAGCATAGATTGCATTTTAAGGTTGGCCCATGGCAAAATAGTATTCGAGAAATAAAATGCGGTTAAACTAATCACAATAGAAATAATTGTAAGTGGACGCATAATTCGTTGGAGCGAAAGCCCTGCCGATTTCATAGCAGCCAACTCGTAGTTTTCGGCAAAGTTACCGAAGGTCATAAGCGACGATAATAAAATAGCTAAAGGG
>JADLGT010000247.1 GCA_020849195.1 Bacteroidia bacterium | reverse complement strand
TTTCGAAAATCCCATATTTGATTATCAAATAGTTGACTTTTTTCAACATACATTTTCTTGATAACTTCCTCTGAAAACACCCCTTTTTTATCTTTTCACACGACATTAGCTGCAATGTGGGTTAAAACATGAACCTTTCGGGCGACTTTTATCTTGGTTTTAAAATGAGACACCATAAACTTTAACAGTGTGTTATACTTTATCTCTTTATTAAACTCCTTTTTAACCCATCGCTGAAGCTCTTTATAACCAACAATATTGTTCTCTGTATTATGCACCAACTTATCGAGTTTGCTTAATTCTGTTGGAGTGAAAGAATTGGGTTTGTAACCTCCTCGATTATGCTTTAACAAGGAGGACAAGCCGCCCAACTTATAATTGGTTCGCCAGGTATGAATACTTTGACTACAGGAACCCGCTTTTTCCATAAGCTCACGCTTAGTTATACCGGATTTGCCTGCTTTCTTCATCTCTATCAACATACGTAAACGCGGGAAGGTTACCGTATTGGATTTTCGAAGCTGTTGCTTTAAGTATTTTATACTCTCTTTTACCGGAATGTACAGGGCTTGTGCCATAGTTAATGA
Organism: Bacteroidia bacterium; assembly: GCA_020849195.1. GTDB lineage: Bacteria > Bacteroidota > Bacteroidia > JABDFU01 > JABDFU01 > JABDFU01. The sequence continues at coordinate 9,052 of JADLGT010000247.1, read as the reverse complement.
TTTATAGTTTAGACCAAAGATAAATAAAAAAATAATACCTGCAACTTATGGTCTAAATTAAATATCATTTTGGTATTAGTGTAAAGCATGGGCAAATAATCGCAAAAATAAATCCCGCCGATACTGACGGGATTTACAAAATTATTTTTGTGAAAAAATTTATTTCATTTCTGCTATTCGTAAACTGTAAGATTTGTCGTTAACATTTAGCTTCACAATATACATGCCTGCGGCAAGTCCGGAACTTTGTGCACCAAACGAATACTTATGTTCACCTTCGGTTAGTGTATTATTTTCGAGAGTTGCAACCTTTTCACCAAGCAGGTTATACACATTCATTAGTACAGCCGAGCGTTCGGATAATTTAATACTAATAGTTACTGCACCACTATACGGATTTGGGAATGCCGTAAGTATTGTTTCCCCTAATGCATTATATATAGTGTGAGCAGAAGATATTGTGGTAATATATACTATGGAATCATTTACGTAATAATCAAGGTTGGGTACTGAATCAACGCCGGTTATAATAACCGAGTAGGTCGAATCCATCGGTAATCCGGGTACATCAGCAAAAATGGTGTATTGCCCCGGAGGCACCGTATTAAATTTGTAAAATCCGGCAGAGTCAGTAACGGTTGTTGCAATAATATTTCCGGCAGGATTGGGCTGCTTACCAAGTCCAACGCCTACACCTTTAACACCCTTACCTACTGTCATTGTATTATCTCCTCCGTATTTACGATAAGGTACATAGCCGGGTCCTTCTTTTACAAAACCATTCATAACGCCTTTTCCAAAGAGGGTATTTAAATCGGGCATCTGATCAAGGTCAATATTTTTTGAAATATCATCGGCACAATATACCGTAATAACAGTAGCCGAATCCCAGTAATAGGTGCAAGTGTCGTTTTTAAACAATGGATTTTTGTAATACATGGGTTTAATTCTTGGAAACTTAGTTGCATCCGGGAAAACGCGTATTATATATTTTCCGGGATGAATTTTGGTTGAATCGAAGGTGTAAACTCCATTTGCGGTCAATTGCACCGAATCGCACACCGGCCATTTACCTTTACCTGAGTTATTGTCTTTATATAATAAAACATAACCTACATCAATTGCTGCTGTGCCGTTATCATGCGTAACCCTTCCTTTAATTTTTATTATGCTGTCAAGTACGTTTACATATATGGAATCTTTCGATTCACAAGTACTATTTACATCAGCCAACTGAAGATAATACCAGCCGGTGGGGCATGTAGCGCTTGAATTAAAAAACGGATGAAGAGAGTCGGAGCCGGAAATAATTGAACAATCGCCGGGACTACTCCACCACGCAAGTACATTACTACCGCTACTTGCAGAGCCATCAATTGAAAACTGTTCGCCTAAGCATACTGTTATAGAGTCGGTTGAGATAATAGCTTTTGGGTTTTCGATGATTACACTTACTGTTAACGATTTAACACACGTAGCGTTAGTCATGGTAAGTGTGTAGGTTGTAGTAACTGTAGGTGAAGCAACAGTAAACGAACTTGTAGTGCTTGAAAGTGTAGCGCCCGGGCTCCATGAATACGTATTCGCCCCTCCTCCATAAGAACTTAGATTTACAGTATGTGGAGTACACATAATTGAGTCGGGGCTTATATACGGACTGGGAATATCAATAGTGGATGCGGTAGCCATTACAGTGGTAGTATATTGCGCATGACAAACATCTTCCATATTTACAGTATAGGTTATTCCTCCCGAAGCAATTTTAAGTGTGTCGCCTGTTGCCTTGCTCGGATCCCATGAATAGGTGTATGGAGCTTGCCCGCCCGATCCAACAAGAGCAATGCCGCCATCGCCACTGCCTGTTGCACAAGAAGCTTGTTTATATGGATCATAAAATAAACTTAAAGCTGTTGTTGTTGTAACTCCCGTAGTTCCGGTAAGCGTTCCTGCAAAATCACTGTAAACAGTTCCGGCAGCTCCTTTTGCATTTACGTTCGATATGTCTGTATAGTTTAGGCAATTTATTCCGCCATTCAAGTCATATAGCTGCGTAACAGAGAGGGCAGACCCATTTATTGTAACAGGATAATTAGTGGAGGTAACATTACTCTGCAACGCATTAAAATTCTGTGTATCGCCGGGTTTATTAATAGAAATTGTTGCACCTCCGAAAACAGCAAGCGTATCAAAAGTATTCGATCCGGTAATTGTAGCTCCCGCTCCGTTAAAATCAACATTGGCATACGTGTTACCTCCTCCTATAAATGTACCTGGCGTGATAAACGAGTTGATTACTATACGCGAACCTTGAGCCATGTTAACTACGGTAGGAGAATCGGCAAAACTCAAGGAATCAATTACAGTAATTGTACTTCCTTTTGCAACAGTAAAATCAATTTTTGTCCCTTTGCCTAAAAAATTTGTGCAGCTTACATCGAAACCATTTGTTATAAACTTCCCGAAAAGAATCAATATGTTTTGGCTGGTGGAAAACGGGCTTTTAAGCCTCCATTGCCCGCCGTTACCGTTAAATATCACATTCCAATCGGTGCCGTTGCCTTTTGTATCAATAATATTTCCCAGCGAAGTTGATTGAAAAAAAACATTGCCGTTGAGTTTAGGTGATATATTGGGGTCTAATATTAATGAGCCATAAATTTCTAAATTATCATTAGCTCCCATTGAAACGGTAGGGTAATTTTGCACACCGGTAAAATCAATGGTATGTATTTTAACAGGTGTTGAGCCGAATATGGTAACCGTTTCTCCCGATTTAGTAAACGAGTTTGCATCAAAATAGGCGGTATCATTTTGTCCGGGTACTTTTGTGCCGGCAGCACCCCCACTTGATGATGCCCAGTTAAAAGGGCTTTGATAATCCCATGTGCCGCCATTATTTACCCAATAAAATTTACCGGCAATTAATTGGTTGGCAAAAGTAAATGCTACAAAAAGCAGAGCTGTATATAATTTTTTGGTCATTGTGAAGTTTTAAGTAACAGTTTTTGGGCTACTAATTTACATATTTTACCTGTAAAACAAAGGTTATTTGTAACTTTGATGTCAACTGTTTATCAATGAAAATTCCATCACTTATTATTCCATTCCTATTGCTTTATGCAAATTTGGCTTTAGCACAAACAAAGTTGAACACTACAGATGCCGAACAAAAATCGCAGCTAAACAACAGAAGCCTAATACAGTTTTCGGGTGTGGTAGTTGAAGTAGATAGTTTAAGACCTATACCATTTACCAATATTTTTGTAAAACACACACAACACGGAACGGTAGCCGATTATTTTGGCTATTTTTCTTTTGTTGCACAAAAAGGCGATACACTTATTTTTTCGGAAGTTGGTTATGCTAAAGCGCAATTTATTATACCCGATACGTTGTCGAACAATCGCTATTCACTCATACAAATGCTTCGTAAGGATACGATTACGCTAAGGGCAATTGAAGTGTTTTCGTGGCCTACACGCGAACAGTTTAAGCAGGTGTTCATGTCATTACACTCTACCGAAGACGACATTGATCGTGCCCGTAAAAATTTGTCGTACGACAATATGAAGGAATTATACAATACGCTCCCAATGGACGGATCGATGAATTATAAATATAATATAGAACAACGTTACAGTAGATTATATGCTACTAATTTATACCCATCGTACAGCATTCTCAATCCTATCGCGTGGGCTCAATTTATTCAGGCATGGAAAAGAGGAGATTTTAAAAGAAAAGATTAGCCCCTGTTAAAAAGTTGGATAACAGAATTGATTAGTAAACACTCGGTTTCTTCAACTTTAAAATAAATATGTCTGCAAGAAATATAAATACATTACCTCGCTTATTTACATCTTACTGTATAGCTTTTATTTTTTTTACCATTTCTCTTCGTGCACAAAACACGGCAAGCATTTATGGTAAAATTGTAAATAAAGAAAATGAGCCTGTTGAAGATGTGCAGATTTCCGTACTCGGTACTTCCCTTTCGCCGGTTTATTCCGATAAGGATGGCAATTACGAATACACTATTCCGGCCGGAATAGAGCTTGTGATTGTATTTTCAAACCTAAGTTATATTCAACTAAAAACAACGATAAATCTTAAAGCCGGCGAGCGTTACGAATTTAAACCTGTACTTGCACTAAACGCAAAAATAACTTTGCGCGATGCCGAGGTGTCGGACAACTCGCGTGCAACAGGAACAACACGCCTCGACCCTAAAATTGTGTCGTATATCCCCAGCGCTTCAGGCGATTTTAATACCCTTCTTTTTTCTCAGCCGGGTGTGTCCAGTCGCAGCGAGCTTAGTTCGGGTTATTCTGTTCGCGGAGGAAACTACGACGAGAACTTAGTGTATGTAAATGACATAGAAGTCTATCGCACCTTTCTTGTACGGTCGGGTCAACAAGAAGGCTTAAGTTTTGTGAACAGCGACTTAGTTTCGTCAATCTTGTTTTCTGCCGGAGGATTTGAAGCCAAATATGGCGATAAACTTTCTTCGGTACTTGATGTACAATACCGGCGCCCGCGTAAATTTAACGGTAGTGCATCGGGCAGCCTGCTGGGAGGAAATGCACATCTGGAAGGGGCTTCAAAAGATTTCCGGTTTACATGGTTGATGGGCGCACGTTATAAAACTAACCAATATCTGCTGGGTAATACAGATATAAAAGGCGACTACCGGCCATCGTTTGTTGATGTGCAAACATTTTTAACTTATGATATAAACGATAAATGGGAACTTGATTTTTTGGGAATGTATTCGAACAACAGATATAATGTGGTTCCTCAAACCCGCCAAACTGATTTTGGTACGGTTAACGAAGCATTACGACTGATGGTTTACTTCGACGGGCAGGAAGTGGACAGGTTTCAAACCGGGCAGGGAGCGGTGTCTGCTATTTATCATCCCAACAGCAAGCTAAACCTAAAATTTATCTCTTCTACCTACCGCACTTCGGAGCAGGAAACCTTCGATATAATGGGACAATATTATATCGATCAACTCGAAACAGATTTTGGGAAACCTACATTTGGTCAAGTAAAAGCTAACTTAGGTGTTGGCACTTACTTGAACCATGGCCGAAATTATTTTGATGCCACAGTAATAAATGTTCAACACAAAGGCACTTACACCATTGGGAAAAATTTATTGCTTTGGGGTGCAAAGGCGCAGCGAGAATTAATAAACGATCAGTTTGGCGAATGGAATTACGTTGACTCGGCCGGCTATTCGCTTCCACAAAACAGCCTTACCGAAATTAATCTGCAAACTTCGGTTAAATCAAAAAATACACTTTCGTCCGACCGGCTTATGGGATACGGTGAATATATTTGGAAAAAAGAACTCAAAGACACTTCGGCTATTACGCTCACCGGCGGATTGCGCGCCAACTACTGGGACTTGAATAAACAAACCGTTGTAAGCCCTCGTGCAACATTTGCTTTTAAACCTAACTGGAAACGCGATTTTCTTTTCAGGGCATCAAGCGGTTTTTATTATCAGCCTCCTTTTTATCGCGAGCTTCGCGATATGAATGGCATTGTACATCCCAATGTAAAAGCCCAACAAGCACTTCACTTTGTGTTGGCTAGCGATTATAATTTTAAACTGTGGGGACGCCCGTTTAAATTTGTGTCGGAAGCCTATTACAAAGCGCTTAACGATATTATACCCTACCAAATCGACAATGTGCGCATACGGTATTTCGCCAACAACAACGCACATGGCTACGCCACCGGGATGGATTTTAAAATTAACGGCGAATTTGTAAAAGGGATCGAATCGTGGTTCAGCATGTCAATTATGCAAACCAAAGAAAATATAAATGGCGATTTTTATTACGACTACTCCAACCGTGATGGACAAAAGATTGTTGCCGGCTATACCAACAACATCGTAAAAGTAGATAGTGTTCGGCACGACATTGGTTACATTCCGCGCCCCACCGATCAGTTGGTTAACTTCCGGCTTTTCTTTCAAGACTACTTGCCTAAATTGCCTGATTTTAAAATGAACCTTAGTTTATTGTTCGGTTCGTCATTACCCTTTGGGCCTCCAACCTATCAGCGTTATAAAGACACACTACGTATGCCTCCTTACAGAAGAGTTGACATAGGCTTTTCGTATCAGCTCCTAAAAGAAAATAAAAAATTACCGCAACACAATCCTTTTCATAATTTAAAATCGGTTTGGATGGGATTGGAAGTATATAACCTGCTGCAAATAAACAATACCATATCTTACTACTGGATTAAAGACGTAACTAACCGTACCTACGCCATTCCCAATTACCTCACTTATCGCCGAATTAACTTACGCATTATCATAAAATTTTGAACTGAAATTTGTAAAATTAATTACGTTGAATTATCCTAAAGAAGCCATAGAAAATCTTACAAAGTATATCGACACTAACGATACCCTTGCCTTCAATTTTCTTATACAGCATAACTACAAAGAACTTACTTTGCTGAAAGAAGGTGTAAGCCGAGATTTAAAATGTTTAGAGTGGCTATTGGTGAACAAACATTTTATACTTGCGGCATTTATTAACGCCGTTTGGGAAGATGCCAAGGCCTTTGATTTGCTGCTCCAAAAAAAAGCTTTTCACTGGGCTGCTGCCGCTAACATTATTAATGGTGATGAAAATGCTATTTTGTTTTTGAAGAAGGCAAACCTAGAGCATTACATAAATATGGCGCTGAAAATGCAGTCGAAAATACGAAGAGAAGGAGACGAAGGAATGAATATTTTTAAACTCGGCACACCATCGCCGTACAAATAAACAGAATTTCGTTCAAAAATATTTAGTACATTAGAAAGGATCATGAATAGTTTTCGCACAGCGTCATGAACATAAAACCCAAGTGTTAAAAAGCATCATCTCATAACCCTTTGCCATGTTTGGTATTTGTAATTTAAGCGTTGTGCCCTGCCGTAAATCCGCATCCGACCGTAGCGAAATGGTTACCCAACTGCTGTTTGGCGAAACATTTGAAATTTTATTTGAACAAAAAAAATGGATTAAAATAAAAAATCATTTCGACGGCTATATTTCATGGATCGACAAAAAACAGTACGAACCTTTACCTCAAAAAATATTCTCGAAATTAACTAAAGAAGCTGCTTGCCTTGCAGGAGAATTAATTCATCCGCTAAGCAATGTAACCGATGAAAAAATTTTTCCGATTGTACTTGGCAGTACATTGCCTGCCCTGCGTAACAATAAATTTGAATTACTAAAATCAAAATTTATTTATGAAGGACAAGTCATCAAACCCGCAGTAAAAAAACACACACGCACATCCATACTCGAATACGCCTATTTGTACCTCAACACGCCGTATTTATGGGGCGGGCGATCGCCTTTTGGAATTGATTGTTCGGGATTTACCCAACTGGTTTACAAACTCAACGGTATAAATTTATTGCGCGATGCCTCGCAGCAGGCTGCCATGGGCAAAGCTATTGATTTTATTGACGAAGCTCGACCCGGCGACCTCGCTTTTTTTGACAATGATGCGGGAAAAATTACACACGTTGGCATTGTGCTCGGAAACAATAAAATTATTCATGCTTCGGGTTGTGTGCGTATTGACAAACTCGATCATTATGGAATTTTTAATGAAGAAAAAAATGTTTACTCGCACCAATTAAGAATTATTCGCACATTTATTTAAATTTATCCGGTCATACTATTTATTCTCATACCTCAAATTTATACTTATGCCTACAGGATTTTTTAATGTACCAATAGCCGTAAACGAACCCGTAAAAAACTACGCACCCGGTTCGGCCGAACGCAAAGAGCTACAGACCATGCTCGCTCAGCTTCGTGCTACTCAAACAGATGCTCCCATGTATATAGGCGGTAAAGAAATAAGAACCGGAAAAAAAATACGGATGGCTCCGCCCCACGATCACAAACACACATTGGGTCATTACCATGCCGGCGATAAAATGCACGTAAAGCTGGCTATTAAAGCAGCACTTGCCGCAAAAAAAAGCTGGGAAAAATTACCGTGGGAACAGCGTGCAGCCATCTTTTTAAAAGCAGCCGACCTTATTGCAGGTCCTTTTCGGGCAAAAATAAATGCAGCTACCATGTTGGCCCAATCGAAAAATGTTATGCAGGCCGAAATCGATTCAGCTTGCGAAATGGCTGACTTCCTTCGCTTCAACGTGCAATACATGAGCGAAATTTACAAGCAACAACCACTGTCTGTTTCCGGCTCGGGCGTATGGAATCGTGTTGAACAACGCCCTCTTGAGGGTTTTGTTTTCGCGCTTACTCCTTTCAACTTCACTGCTATTGCAGGCAACCTGCCTACTTCGTGTGCCATGATGGGTAACGTGGTAGTGTGGAAACCGGCTAACTCGGCTATTTATTCTGCCAATGTACTCATGGAAGTATTTATCAAAGCCGGACTGCCTCCGGGTGTCATCAATTTAATATATGTATCGGGACCCGAGGCCGGAGATGTTATTTTTTCGCACCCCGATTTTTCCGGCATACATTTTACCGGTTCAACCGAAGTGTTCCGCAACGTTTGGAAAACTATAGGTAATAATATCCACTTGTATAAATCGTATCCGCGCATTGTTGGCGAAACCGGTGGAAAAGATTACATCATTGCGCATCCTACTGCCGATTTGAAAGTGTTGGTTACTGCCCTTGCCCGTGGCGCGTTCGAATATCAAGGACAAAAATGTTCGGCTGCATCGCGAGCCTACATACCCAAAAGTATTTGGCCAAAAGTAAAAGACATGCTCTTAGCCGAAATGAAATCATTCAAGATGGGACCTACTGAAGATTTTACAAATTTTATTAATGCTGTTATTGATGAGAAATCCTTCGACAAATTAGCAGGATACATTGACAGAGCTAAAAAAGATAAAAAAGTACAGCTGCTATCCGGCGGAAAATACAATAAATCGAAAGGGTATTTTATTGAACCTACACTAATACTTTCTAAAGACCCGTATTATGTTACCATGTGCGAGGAACTGTTCGGTCCCGTACTGACGGTTTTTGTATAT
>JADLGT010000246.1 GCA_020849195.1 Bacteroidia bacterium | reverse complement strand
AGCGCTACAGAACGAGCGATGATACTTTTGATGGTCAAGTCTATATTGGTGCGTATAAATGGAATTCGATTTCAATTTCTCCCGACTCGAAAGATGCCTATGTAATTGACTGGAGTGCATCCGGGCGTATTGCTCATATTGATTTGCAAACAATGACTCTTATTTCCCCCATTTGGTACGGAGCCAATCTTTTTCAATATCCTCACGGAGGATGTGTTAATCAAACGAATGATACCTTATACGTTACCGGTCAAACCGGAAATTATATTTATAAAGTACCCGTAGGCGATCCCGCCTCTGCTGTTCAGATAAGCATGGAGACGGGTCAACCGCCAATTACAACATCCGCTTCGCTTAACATACATGAAATTACTTTCTCGCCCGACTTTTCAAAATATTTTATAACATGCCAAACAACTAACGAGGTGCGTGTTATAAAAACTGCCAACGACAGCCTGTTGGCGATTATTCCCGTAGGTCTTTATCCGCAGGAGATGAGTATTTCTAAAACAACAAATTATTTATTTGTAAGCTGCCCGGAAGATACGATCACTTTTCCGGGGTTAAGAGGATCGGTTGCCGTAATAGATTACTCAACAAATACCCTTGTAACAAAACTATTTACCGGCTTTCAACCGCACGGTTTAATTGTAGATGATGTTAAACACATGGTTTATGTGGTCAATCGTAATGTTACTTCTCAAGGTCCTGCACCACACCATACCGGCTATTGCGGAGGTCGTAATGGCTATTTAACAACTATCGACATAGCTACTCTTCAGTTGCTAAAAAACACCAACGGTGGCGATAAGCGAATAGAATTATCGGTCGATCCTTATTCAATAGCTATTCGGTAATTTTCACCAAACCTTTGTCAATTTTGAATTGTAGATTTTCGGGAACACACTAAAACAAAACTAAAAAGCCCTGCAATATGAATCACAGGGCTTTGATTATTTAAAATAAGGGGTTACTCAGTTTTTGTTTCTCCTTTATCGGTTGCCTCTGTTTTTACTTCAGCATTTCCAGTCGTTTCTGAACTTTTCTTTTTTCCACCTCTTCTTCGAGTTGATTTGGTTTTTGCCGGCGATTTCTCTTTCGAAGTACCTAGCAACAATTCGTTAAAATCAACTAATTCAACGAGAGCCATTTCAGAGTTGTCGCCCAAGCGACTACCCATTTTTATAATGCGAGTATATCCTCCCGGCCTTTCGGCTACTTTAACTGCCACATCTCTAAATAAAGTACTTACAGCTTCTTTATTTTGAAGATACTTGAACACTACTCTGCGCGATGCAGTAGAGTCGGTTTTAGATTTGGTGATTAATGGCTCTACGTATGTACGAAGTGCTTTCGCTTTTGCCAATGTAGTATTGATACGCTTGTGCAAAATAAGCGATGACGCTAAGTTCGACAACAACGCATGCCTGTGTGCTGTTTTACGTCCTAAATTATTTACTTTATCTCCGTGTCTCATTGAGTTTAGTGTTGAAATGATTGGAGAGATTCGAGAGCTTTAAACTCTCAACTCTCAAATCTATATTATTCTTTATCTAATTTATATTTTGCAAGATTCATTCCAAAAGTTAATCCTTTTGCTTGCACAAGTTCTTCTAGTTCGGTTAGCGATTTTTTTCCGAAGTTGCGGAACTTCAACAGATCATTTTTGTTGTACGATACCAAATCAGCCAGTGTTTCAACATCGGCCGCTTTAAGGCAGTTCAACGCACGAACAGAAAGATCCATATCAACTAATTTAGTCTTTAACAACTGACGCATGTGTAACGAGGCTTCGTCAAACTCTTCAGTAGCTTGTTTTTCTTCGGTGTCGAGCGTAATGCGTTCGTCCGAGAACAACATGAAATGATGAATCAATATTTTTGCAGCTTCTTTTAATGCATCTTTAGGATGTATAGAGCCGTCGGTTGTAATAGTTAATACAAGTTTTTCGTAGTCGGTTTTTTGCTCTACACGAAAATTTTCAACCACATAATTTACCTGACGAATAGGAGTGTAAATAGCGTCAATAGGAATAACTCCATGCTGTGCATTAACAGGTTTATTGTCCGATGCTTCTACCCAACCGCGACCTTTTCCAATATTCAACTCTAATTTAATTTTAACACTCGACTCCATGTTACAAATTATCAAGTCCGGATTAAGTACTTGAAAGCCTGTCATGAATTTACCAAGATCGCCGGCTGTTAATGTATTTTTTCCGGTAACATTTACCGTAACACGTTCATTTTCCATACCCTGTATTTGGCGTTTAAAACGAACCTGTTTCAGGTTAAGTATTATTTCGGTAACATCTTCGGTTACTCCTTTTATTGTAGAAAATTCATGATCAACACCATCTATTTTTATTGAAGTAATTGCTAAGCCTTCAAGCGAGTTTAACAAAACTCTGCGCAAAGCATGACCTACAGTAATGCCATATCCGGGTTCAAGTGGTCGAAATTCAAATTGACCTTCTGTTTCGCTTGAGTTAACCATTATCACCTTATCAGGTTTAATAAAATCTAAAAGTGCCATGTTATGTAGTTTAAGTTAATTTTTATTATTTATTCTTTATTCTTGAATTCCTATTTAGAGTACAATTCCACAATGAGTTGCTCCTTAATATTTTCAGGTATTTGTGTGCGCTGAGGCATTGATGTAAATTTTCCTTCAAGTTTTGATTTATCAAATTCAAGCCATGGGTATTGATTGGTTGATGTCGATACATTATTTACAATTACCTCTAATACTTTTGATTTTTCTCTTACAGCTATTGTATCTCCCGGCTTTAATGTGTACGAAGGAATATTTACCAAATCGCCATTTACAGTTATGTGGCTATGACCTACTAATTGACGGGCGGCCGATCGGGTTGGAGCTATGCCCATTCGGTAAACTACATTATCTAAACGAGCCTCAATTAACTGAAGAAGCACTTCGCCGGTTATACCATGTGCACGCGAGGCGCGGTTAAATATTTTTGCAAATTGGCGTTCAAGGATACCATAAGTGTATTTCGCTTTCTGTTTTTCCATCAATTGCATTGCATACTCCGATTGCTTTGCTCTTTTTTTAGCTAACCCATGCTGTCCGGGTGGGTAATTCTTTTTTTCCAACGCTTTGTCGGCGCCAAAAATCGGCTCCTTAAACTTGCGTGCAATTTTTGATTTTGGTCCTGTGTACCTTGCCATTATTTTTTATTTTATTATATGTTATTATTTTAAATTAAACTCGTCTCCTTTTGGGCGCTCTACATCCATTATGCGGAATGGGTGTAATATCTACAATTTCGCTTACATCAATACCAATAGCTGTAAGAGTTCGTATTGCAGACTCGCGACCTGCGCCTGGCCCCTTAACAAAGACTTTTACCTTACGCAAACCTAATTCATGGGCTACTCTTCCGCAGTCGTTTGCTGCCATTTGGGCCGCGTACGGAGTATTCTTTTTTGAACCCCTGAAGCCCATTTTTCCGGCACTCGACCACGAAATAACCTGACCGGCATTATTAGTCAAAGAAATAATAATGTTATTGAATGTCGCATTCAGATGAGCCTGACCCACCGCATCGACTTTTACAACTCTTTTTCGTGCAGCAGCCTTGGCCGACGATCCGGCTTGATCCTGCCCTGATGATTGTGTTTGTTTTGCCATTAGTTTATTTACAATTATCTGTTTTTATTACTTAGCTGCTATTTTTTTGTTAGCGATTGTTTTACGTTTTCCTTTACGTGTACGCGCATTTGTTTGGGTATTTTGACCACGAACCGGTAAGCCTGAACGGTGGCGAATGCCCCTATAAGTATTAATATCAACCAAGCGTTTGATGTTTAATTGCACCTCTGAACGAAGCGCTCCTTCAACTTTAAGTATGCCGTTAGTAATCATTTCATTCATCACGGTACGAATCTTATTAGCATCATCGTCGGTCCATTCTTGAACTTTTTTATTCACATCGATACCCGTTTTTTTTAATATTTTTCGAGCAGTACTGCGACCAACGCCAAATATGTACGTCAATCCTATTTCTCCTCTTTTGTTTTTTGGTAAATCAATACCTGAAATACGTGCCATTTTACATTTAGTTTCTGGTTTCCGGTTTCAGGTTAAAACCTGTAACAATACTCCCGTTGGTTATTTTAGTTTTGTCTCTGTTTAAACTTCGGATTCTTTTTGTTTATTACATAAAGTCTTCCTTTCCTGCGTACAATAATGCACTCAGGGCTTCTTTTTTTGATTGATGTTCTTACTTTCATCTGTATATATTTTTTTAAGTATCTGTTGGTCAGATGGAATACGCCATATTCATTTTCGGTTTGCATGCCGCAGGTATATGGCTATTTCATGTTTTTTAGTTCTTAGTTCGAGGCTCTAAGTTCGAGAGGGGCTATTTGGAACCAACAACTTCGAACATTAAAGCTTATTTATACCTATATGCTATTCTTCCTTTTGTTAAATCGTAAGGCGACATTTCAATTCTTACTTTATCGCCGGGTAAAATTTTTATATAGTTCATTCTCATCTTTCCTGAAATATGAGCTGTAATAACGTGTCCATTTTCAAGTTCCACACGAAACATTGCGTTCGACAATGCTTCAATAATTGTTCCGTCCTGCTCAATTGATGGCTGTTTTGCCATATTT
>JADLGT010000245.1 GCA_020849195.1 Bacteroidia bacterium | reverse complement strand
TTCGCTGAGAAATAACTTTACCTGAGAACCTATAAATTTGCCAAACCGGTGATTTAATATGAAATAATTTTCAAGATCAAAATAAGGCGCGGTTACCAGTTTGTTTTTTTGAGTTTTATCATACTTCACTGTTTTAGCACCTAAAATTTTGTAATTGTAACGGTTGTTACTAACAGAAAATTCACAAACGGGAATATCCAAGCCATCAAGCGAAGTCCCGCTCATCGCACCTGCTATTATGTATTTGTCTGACTCTGACAAAGATTTCAACTAACAAAAATCTGCTTTAAAAATAAAAAAAATTGCTCGGATAGGCACATTCAGTTATATTTGCAAGGTTACTAAAAATTCTAACTTAAAAAAACAGAAACCATGCATTTTGAACTTACAGAAGAGCATTTGATGATTCAGAAAGCTGCGCGTGAGTTTGCGCAGAACGAATTAAAACCCGGCGTTATAGAACGTGATGAATTGCAGAAATTTCCTGCAGAGCAGATTAAGAAAATGGCTGAATTGGGTTTTTTGGGACTGATGGTTGACCCAAAATACGGCGGAGGCGGAATGGACGCTATTTCTTATGTTTTGGCAATGGAAGAAATATCTAAAGTTGATGCATCCTGCAGCGTATTAATGAGCGTAAATAATTCTTTGGTTTGTTGGGGACTCGAAAAATTCGGGACCGAAGAGCAAAAACAAAAATATCTGGTTCCTTTGGCTAAAGGTGAGAAAATTGGGGCGTTTTGCCTTTCAGAACCGGAAGCAGGAAGTGATGCTACATCGCAAAAAACTACAGCTATCGATAAGGGAGATCATTATTTATTGAACGGAACAAAAAACTGGATTACTAACGGAAATTGTTCTTCAATTTATCTGGTTATTGCCCAAACTAATGCGGAAGCAGGTCATAGAGGAATTAACTGCCTCATTGTTGAAAAAGGTATGCCCGGCTTTACGGTAGGACCTAAAGAAAACAAAATGGGAATCCGCGCCAGTGATACGCATTCATTAATGTTTGATAATGTAAGAGTTCCGAAAGAAAACCGTATCGGCGAAGATGGATTTGGATTCAAATTCGCAATGCAAACTTTAACCGGCGGAAGAATTGGTATTGCCTCACAGGCTTTAGGAATTGCCAGTGGTGCGTATGAACTTGCTTTGGCTTATTCAAAAGAAAGAAAAGCATTTGGCAAGGAAATCTGCAAGCATCAGGCTATTCAGTTTAAATTGGCCGATATGTATACAAAAATTGAAGCGGCAAGGTATTTAATTTACCGTGCAGCATGGCTGAAAGACCAACACTTACCAATGGACAAGGAAAGTGCCATGGCAAAAGTGTTCGCTTCTGAAACCGCTATGTGGGTTACTACCGAAGCAGTTCAGATTCACGGAGGTTATGGTTATGTGAAAGAATATCACGTAGAACGATTAATGCGTGATGCAAAGATTACGCAGATTTATGAAGGCACCAGCGAAGTGCAGCGAATTGTAATTTCAAGAGCACTTTTATCTTAACAATAACTTTTAATCAATAAAAAAACCGCCCCTTTAAGGCGGTTTTTTTATTACTGAATTATAACTTTGGTTGTGAGTGTTCCGGAATCGCTTTGAATCGAAATAAAATATACTCCTTTACTAAAATTGGCTGCATCAAAAAACAAATTCCGCTCTCCAGCCGGTAAGCTTCCATCGTTAATCAAATGAACAGTTTCACCAAGCAAGTTTGTTAAAGTAACTTTTACATTTTGGGTGTTTGGGTTATTTATTTGAATACAGGTAATCGCACTTGCCGGATTAGGGAAAACGGCATTCAATTTAACTTGCTGCAGTTCGTTTATTTTTGTGCTGATGCAATTCACCCTGAATTTCCAATGCCCTTTTGGAGCAGGCATTGGCCTTACCATGGTTTTACCCGAAACAGAAGTGCCTTCGATATAATAGAAAACGGTTTTGCCATAGCTTTGAGCCGGAATAAATCCTGTCCACGTATTCGTGCTGGCATTGGTTAATGTCATTGGGCTTTGCTGAAATACTACAGTTGTGTCGGTTGTCCAAAATATTTTTGCGTTGGTAATACCACTTTTATGCATAATGCGGGCATTTACCTGATATGGATTAACAGTATCGCAGGTATTATTTAATGCCTGATGTGAAATAAGTAAAGGATTTTTTACTCCAATAGAATGTGTGATACAATGTATTGCACCGCTTTGAGCAATAATATTGGCTGTAGTGTTATCGCAATCAATTCCTCTTATCTTATACCCGGGTAAAGCCTGTTGCCAAATCCTTATTGCTGTTGTATCATATTGCGTATAATAGGTAGGCAGAATTACAGTTTTATTAACAAATACTGCATTTGCATAGGTACAATAAGCACCGCTTTGATGCGGATATAAATTATTTTTATCGGGAGGTTGAGGAATTCTAACCACTTTGTAAGGCGTTCCGAATACCGAATTAAAATTAGACAAAACGTATAGTAAGTTAGCTTCAATTTGCGGACCATCAGCAATTCCGGTAGG
>JADLGT010000244.1 GCA_020849195.1 Bacteroidia bacterium | reverse complement strand
GTTGGGGCGAAATGAACAAGTGGGTAAAGTGGTACGAAGATGTGATGGGCTTTGCAAATTTTTTATCGTTCGACGACAAGCAGATTCATACCGAATATTCGGCTTTGATGAGTAAAGTAATGAGCAACGGCAATGGTCGAATTAAATTTCCAATTAATGAGCCTGCTGTAGGAAAGAAAAAATCACAAATTGAAGAATACCTTGAGTTTTATGGAGGGTCGGGCTGCCAACATTTGGCCCTTGCTACGGATGATATTATTAAAACTATTACCGCTTTAAAAGCACGCGGGGTTGAATTTTTATCGGCTCCGCCACACTCGTATTACGAAGAAATACCGGCCAGACTTGGTACACACATGAAAATGATGAAGGAAGATATTAACGTACTGGAAAAGCTCTCTATACTAGTCGATGCTGACGAAGAAGGATATTTACTTCAAATATTTACCAAACCGGTTGAAGATCGCCCAACATTATTTTTTGAAATTATTCAACGAATGGGAGCAAGAGGATTCGGTGCAGGAAATTTTAAAGCATTATTCGAATCAATAGAAAGAGAACAGGAAAAGCGAGGAACTCTTTAGCCGAACTAATTCAATTGCAAAATCTCTTTAAAAGACCGGTAGAACAAACGGTTCATCGGGGGAGGTAAATCTTGAAAAAGTTGAGTCGAAAATTTAGAGCGATTAATAAAAGAAGCGATTATTTGATTATCAATTTCTGCCTGTACAGACTGTTGTCGGAAGAAGCTGATATGAAGTAAACCCCCGGAGACAATGTTTTGGAAGGATCGATAGCTATTACTTGACCGTCGCCTTTTTGCAGTACAGATATTTTCGAATATACTTCACGACCGTTATCGTCATATACAAGCACCAATATGTTTTTTGTTTCCTTGCTTGAAAATATTAAACGTGGTGTTTCACCAGCCGGAACAGGATTTGTAAAAATTACAAACGACGATGCTGATGAGTTAAATTTTACCGAAACAATTTTTGAATGTGAAAATTGCCCATCAAAATCGGTCTGCTTTAAACGATAGTACGATATTCCGTTTAGCGGTTTTTCATCGGCTGTCGAATACGATAATTGTACCGAACTGTTGCCTGCTCCTTTTACTGTTGCTATCGGTTCAAAATTAAGTGCATCGGCGCTGCGTTCAACGGTAAAATAATCGTTGTTGATTTCGGTTTGTGTTGTCCAAACTATATTCACTATTTTGTCAACAGGATAAGCTATAAATGTCAGAAGTTCAATTGGCAAAACAATACTAATACACTGTGCCCTAGAAATATTTGCCAACCGCATATTAGAATGTCCATCCGACTGCCCACCTAAAAATGGATTGGAATTTATAACGGGGCAAACAATATTGGATAGTCTTAAATTAGAATGACCGTCCGCTTGTCCGCCTAAAAACGGATTAGAATTTATAACAGGACAAACAATGTTGGATAGTCTTAGGTTGGAATGACCATCCGACGACCCACCCAAAAATGGATTGGAATTTATAACGGGGCAAACAATGTTTGATAGTCTTAAATTAGAATGTCCATCCGACTGTCCACCTAAAAATGGATTGGAATTTATAACAGGGCAAACAATATTTGATAATCTTAAATTAGAATGACCATCCGATTGTCCGCCTAAAAATGGATTGGAATTTATAACGGGGCAAACAACATTTGATAGTCTTAGGTTAGAATGACCATCCGATTGTCCGCCTAAAAACTGCGAATACCCAATCGTTATTGTTAAACAAGTTAGAAAACAAGTTAGTAATATGCGAATCGATTTGAACCGAATTGCTGTCATTTTTTAATTTTTTACCTAACACCCCTGCCTCCGGTTCTTCTCACCCTTGTAGTGTTTTCCGCTGTACTATTCACATAATAACGGTCTGAGGTCTGAGCCCTTTGTGCAGAATACTCCCAGTTTCCTCCTCGTACAATAGATTGTGCTACACCACCACCCCAGTTGGAAGCATCAGCATTTCCATTTCCATCCAAAGCTCCATCACCCAATACTCCCGTAAAAACCGGCGTAGAAACCCTCGAAGCTCCATTATAATAACCACATTGATAGGTTTGTTCCCATAAGTTTCCGCTCAAATCAACAATTCCATAGTAAGAAGCCCCTGCGCCTGTGCGAGTGGACGATCCTGTTGCAGCAAAGCCTACCCGAAACGGTCCCAAAACGGCACTTGCTCCTGCATTATATGTACACAAGCCATCGGAAGTGCTTGTAGATACTTCTGTGGCCTGTCCACTGTTACTTATTGCACTAGTTATTGCCTGATTTATTGTGGTTGAGCCCCATACATATTCGTTTAAAAGAGAAGCATTTGTTCCTCGAGCAGCTTTTTCAAACTCCATTTCTGTCATTGGTCGTAGTGCTGCCCAATCTAAATAGGCTTTAAGATCTTCCCATGACAAATAGTTACAAGCAATATTTCCCCCGTCGCCTGCTTCATCAAAAATATTATTTCCATTTAAATCGTTACCATAAATTGCAGGAGTTGAAAAAGGAGTCCCGCTTGTAGAAACTTCAATTGAATTTCTATTGTCGCCGGATGCCGCTGCTAAAGCAGCCGAACCAACAGCAGAGTTTGGCGCAACAGCAGTCCTATTAACTTGTTGAGTGTAATCTAAAAGGTTTAAAAAAGCGCAATATTGCTGCTGACTAATTTCATATTTCATACAATAAAATGCGTTGTAGCCCTTTGGAAAAGCAGCAATTATTGCACTATGTGCCGATATAGAACCTGCGCCAGCAGCATCATTTCTAAGCGCATCTAAGGCAAGCCCCCCGTCACCTGTTATAGATTTTGGCGTAGTTGTATTTGATGTTCCAAATGAAGCAACAGAATGTAATGTAGTGCTCGATGAGGCATCGCCTAAATTATAGGTTCCTTGAGGAACATTTACCATTTCAATTCCAATTACTTCGTAATTTGTACTCGCCACAGTGTATGATCCGGAAAACTTTAGAGTAACCGTTGCGGTAGCAATGTTGCCCGAGCCTAATGCACTACGTCTTAAAAATACACCCTTCCCGTCAGCCACGGCATCTACTTGCAATACACCTCCGGTAACGCTATGGTCGCCACTTACAGTACTTAAGCTTGCATGTATCCATGGGCTGCTTCCAAGCGCACATACTTGGGTTTTCACAAAAATCCATACAGCATCCCAATTATTGGAAGGAGCCGCTGCGTACCAACTATTATCCCATGCAACATCAAACTGAAGTGTGGTTGTAGTTGGGGCTGAAATGTTAGTTACAGTAAGGTTGTTGGAAAATAATTGTCCGGCCAACGCAGAGATTAGTACAATTAAAAAACGCTTCTTCATTTGTTTATGAATTTTTAAAAATGGTTATCTATCGATTAATTTTTTTGCCAACACTATCTATTCATTTCATGATAAGTAATGTGAAGTTACATAGAAACGGTTTACGATTTAACTATAAAGAACGCTCAGTGATGTAACACTACATTATGCAGGTAAAGTTATAGAAATATTGTAATGTTTTCAATATATTAAGACATTAGCAACGAAGCAACTAGTAAACAGTTTAGCAATAAACCGACTAAGGCTATGCTTTTTTATTTGAGTAATGATTTAATACCGACAAAAAAATAAATACATCGAAAAATATATTGAATCTGCCTAATACAAAAATCGGACTTAAAACAAACATGGAGCCCCCCCCTGAGATTTTTAACTTTTGCAATATATTAAGAATGTAATCCTTGCTTTAAAACTTTTTTTTTACTATCTTAATTCAAGTTATAGCTATAGTTATAAAATTATTATTAATCTAAACTTGTAATAGATATGATAAACTATAAACTGGTTTTTACGAAGGTGCTAACGCTTGTAATACTTTTCTTTACAACTGCAACTTATGCCCAACAAATCGCTAAATATGCATCCAATAGAATTATTGCAAAGTTTAAAGCGGCGGTTCCTGCTGCTCCAAGCAATGCAAAAGCTTCCGGAACCGGTATTGCGAGTCTTGACGCATTGAATGCAAAATTTAGTTGCAGCGCCATAGAAAAAATGCTACCGGAAATTCAAGGCACCGACGCATTACACATGAACAACTTGGCCATATTACATTTTTCTTCCGATCAAAATATTCCTAATCTTGTTAACCAGTATATGTCAACCGGGCTTTTCGATTACGTTGAGCCCGATTATATTGGATCGTGTGATGGCGTGGAGGGCATTGATTTAGTCGCTAATGATACCTATTTCAATTCGCGGCAATGGTCGATGCAAAACAAAGGAACCTTCTCCGACAGTCCCAGTAAGTCGGGTGCCGATATAAAGATGGTTCCGGGTTGGGATATAACTACCGGATCGGCGAATGTAATTATTGGAATAATTGATACCGGAACAAAACTCGACCATCCGGAATTTAGCGGACGTATATGGGTTAACCCAAATGAAATTGCAGGCAACGGTGTGGACGACGATGGAAATGGCTATAAAGATGACACCAATGGAGGATGGGATTTTACCAATAACGACAATAGCCCTGCCGATGATAATGGACACGGAACCAATGTAACCGGAATACTTGGCGCAAATGGGAATAACTCAAGCCTATATGCCGGTGTTAATTGGAAGAGTAAACTAATTATTGTGAAAGCTCTCGATGCAGGGGGAAGTGGTTCTTATTCTAACTGGATAAAAGGAATTAACTATTGTATAGCCGCCGGAGCAAGAGTAATTAATATGTCGCTTGGCGGAAATAATTCTTCGCAATCGCTGCAAGATGCAATCACTGCAGCTTACCAAAACCAAGTTGTGTGTGTAGTAGCTATGGGCAATGATAACACCAGTACCCCCGAATACCCTGCTAACTGCACAAATGTGTTAGCTGTGGGTGCAACCAATTCAATGGATCAACGCTGTAATCCATTTTCAGGAGGAAGCGGCGGAAGCAACTACGGATCGAATATTAAAGTGTGTGCGCCCGGAAATATTATTTATGGGTTGCGCTACAATTCTAACACCAGCAGCAGTTATTATTACAGTGGCACTTCGCAAGCTACGCCACATGCAGCCGGACTTGCATCGTTACTTTTTTCTCAAAACACTTCGCGCACTGCCGAAACAGTAATGAGCATAATAGAAAACACGGCGGATGATCAAGTTGGGCTTTCTACCGAAGATAAACCCGGATGGGATCAGTATTACGGGTATGGAAGAATAAATGCCTACAAAGCTTTAACCTACGTTGCAACGGGCATTGACCGTTCGGCAGTTGTTGGCTGCAACTCAGTAAAAATTTACCCTAATCCATTTACATCCAACCTGTCAATAGCCTATCAACTTTCAAAACCTGCCGATGTAAAAATTGAAATAGCTGATATACTCGGGCAGCGTATTAATATTATTAATAAAGGAACCCTGCAACCCGATAGTTATATTGATGGATGGAGTGCAAATGATTTTCCATCGGGTATTTATTTTGTAACCGTTATTTTGAACAACTCAGAAAAGCAGTCCTACAAAGTAGTGAAAAATTAATTTTTATTTAGCCGAATTTTATTGGCAGGGCAAAAAGCAATTTGCAAAACAACTAATCGAACATTAGTTTTTGTTTCGTCCCTTCTCGTTTTATTTTTTCCTTTTTTATTCTAATTAATTATGCAACATTTATACTTGTTTTTGAGTAAAATGAACTATGAACCGAAAAGATTTTATTCGTTATACAGCATTTGGAGCCAGCAGCCTGTTTTTTTCGCCGTCTATTGCCAAATTGTTAAGCACTCCTAAAAAATTTTTATCGCCTTCTTTTACCGGAAAAGTAATTGTTGTGGGGGCAGGAATATCGGGCATGTATGCTGCTTGGTTATTAAACGAACAAGGCATTGATGTTACTGTTCTTGAAGCTTCAGATGTGTACGGAGGAAGAATAAAATCGTTGAAAGATTTTTCTGATTTTCCAATCGAACTCGGAGCGGAACATCTTTATAATCGCAAATCGGTTTTATATCAAGCGGCCAAAAATCAAAATAC
>JADLGT010000243.1 GCA_020849195.1 Bacteroidia bacterium | reverse complement strand
GATGAGGCAAAGAAAAAAGCGGCTGATGAAGCCAAAAATAAACTGAAAGGTTTGTTTAAGAAATAATCAGGTGTTTTAATTGAAAGTAAGAGTAGAAATTGTTTTGCGCTCATTGCTTCAAAATAAACAATAGGCTTGTTTGCAAAAAAATTAGCTTGTTAAACACCTCAGCTATCGTTTTTTATTTCCCCATTTCCCCTTACATTTGCTGCCCTAACCCTGCGTTGTAAGCAGGCAAAATATATGTTATGATAACTATTACACTGCCCGATGGGTCGCAAAGACAATACCCTAAAGAATCTACTTCGCTCGATGTAGCAAAAAGTATCAGTGAAGGATTAGCCCGAAATGTTTTAGCCGCAAAAGTTAATGGTGAAGTATGGGATGCCATGCGCCCAATAACTAACGACGCAAAATTAACTTTGCTCACATGGAATGATGATGCAGGTAAATCCACGTTGTGGCACTCCTCGGCTCACCTCATGGCCGAAGCCCTCGAAGCCTTATATCCCGGCGTTAAATTTTGGGTCGGCCCTCCGGTCGAAAACGGATTTTACTACGACATCGATCTTGGAGATAAAACAATTTCATCCGACGACTTCAAAAAAATTGAAGACAAGATGATTGAATTGGCGCGTCAAAATAATCCTTATATACGTAAAGCTATTTCAAAAAAAGATGCCATTGCTTATTTCAAAGAAAAGAACGACGAGTATAAGCTCGATCTTTTACAAGGTCTTGAAGACGGAAACATTACGTTATATCAACAAGGAAATTTTACTGACTTATGCAGAGGGCCGCATGTTCCTAATACCGGTTTTATTAAAGCAGTTAAGTTGATGAATGTAGCCGGCGCTTATTTTAAAGGCGACGAAAAAAATAAAATGCTTACGCGTATTTATGGAATAAGTTTTTTGAAAGAAAAAGATTTAAAAGAATATTTAACCCTACTTGAAGAAGCTAAAAAGCGCGACCACCGCAAATTGGGGAAAGAACTCGAACTATTTACATTTTCTGAAAAAGTGGGAATGGGTTTGCCATTGTGGTTGCCAAAGGGGGCTGCACTGCGTGAACGCCTCGTGCAATTTTTACAAAAGGCTCAGGTTAAAGCGGGTTATCAACCGGTTATCACCCCGCATATTGGTCATAAACAATTGTACGTTACTTCCGGACACTATGAAAAATATGGCAAGGATAGCTTTCAACCCATAAACACACCTCAGGAAGGCGAACAGTTTTTTCTTAAACCAATGAATTGTCCGCATCACTGCGAAATATATAAAACCAGTCCTCGCTCGTACAAAGATTTACCGCTCCGCTTTGCCGAATTTGGAACAGTTTACCGTTATGAGCAGCATGGCGAATTACATGGACTTACACGAGTACGTGGCTTTACGCAGGATGACGCACATCTGTTTTGTCGTCCCGACCAACTGAAAGAAGAGTTCTGCAAAGTAATAGACTTGGTGCTTTATGTTTTTCGTGCGCTCGACTTTCCCGATTTTACAGCTCAAATATCGTTGCGCGACCCCGATAATAAATCAAAATATATTGGCAGCGACCAAAATTGGGAAAAGGCAGAACAGGCCATCATTGAATCGGCGAAGGAAAAAGGCTTAAAAACCACTGTCGAACTTGGCGAAGCTGCATTTTATGGTCCTAAGCTCGATTTTATGGTAAAGGATGCCATTGGTCGTAAATGGCAATTAGGTACCATTCAGGTTGATTATAACCTGCCCGAACGTTTTGAACTTGAATATACCGGCAGCGACAATATGAAACACCGCCCGGTAATGATACACAGAGCGCCATTCGGCTCATTAGAGCGGTTTGTAGCCGTTTTAATAGAGCATTGTGCCGGCAACTTCCCTCTGTGGCTTACCCCGGAACAAGTTTATGTGCTTCCCATAAGCGAAAAATACAACGATTACGCCTTAAAAGTTTCACAGTTGCTAAAAAATTCCGATATTCGCGCCCTTGTTGACGAGCGGAACGAAAAAATTGGAAGAAAAATTCGCGATACTGAAGTAAAGAAAATACCTTTTATGCTTATTGTGGGCGAAAAGGAAGAGATGGAAAATAAAGTATCGTTGCGAAAGCATACAGAAGGTGACAAAGGAACATACAGTATTCAGGAGTTTATAGACATTATTAATAAAGAAATTGAAACCAAAATGGTTTCAGCATAAGAAATAAGTAAAATTAAAAAGCGGAGGTAGTTATAGCAGTAGTTTTTAATAAACCAAAACCATTTTTTCCGAGAACTAACAATAGATTTCAGAAAAAAGAAGCAGCCCACAGAATAAATGAACGTATTACTGCGGCTGAAGTTCGAGTTGTTGGAGAAGGAATTGAAGGAGGAGTTTATCCCATTTCCAAAGCAATTGAATTAGCTCGTAATGCCGGAGTAGATTTAGTGGAAATAGCACCAACTGCTGTTCCGCCCGTTTGTAAAGTAATTGATTATAAAAAATTCCTTTACGAGCAGAAAAAGAAAGCTAAGGAGATGAAATCCAAAGCTCAAAAAGTGGTGGTAAAAGAAATACGATTTGGGCCACATATTGACAATCATGATTTTAATTTTAAAAAAAATCATGCCATCAATTTTTTAAAAGAAGGATCGAAAGTGAGAGCTTACGTAATGTTTAGAGGAAGAGAAATAGTGTATAAGGATCAGGGAGAATTATTGCTCCTTCGATTTGCAAATGAGTTGGAAGAATTTGGAAAAGCAGAACAGTTACCCCTTCTCGAAGGTAAGCGGATGATGATGATTATTGCCCCAAAGAGGAAATAACAGAAAGAGAACACAAGTGTAGCTGCTGAAAAATTAGAGGACGCAGCCTTAAATTAAATAAAAGTTAAAAACAAAATACAATGCCAAAAATGAAAACAAATTCCAGTGCGAAGAAAAGATTCTCCGTAACCGGAACAGGTAAAATAAGAAGAAAGCAGGCCTTCAAGAACCATATTCTTACTAAAAAATCGAAAAAGCGTAAAGAAAAATTAACAGGAATGGTTGAAGTTCATCCGGTTGATACAGGTCGTGTAAAGTTTATG
>JADLGT010000242.1 GCA_020849195.1 Bacteroidia bacterium | reverse complement strand
TTAATTATATACCGAAGTTTTTATTTTGCTTCTGTTAGTTTTTGAGCTTCGTCAATGGTAATACGATGATCGTTTTTATAAGCAACAACAAACGCATCTTTAAATCCCTTCGTAATTAATTTTTTTCGATAAGATGAGGCCTCATCAATGGTGTTAAATTCACCAAGCATATATTTATTCAATCCATTTACATTTTCCACTTTAACTTTGTCGTTAATTTGGTATTTCGTAGAGAAATAATTGGCAGCCAGTTTATCTTTCGACGATAGTAACTGAAGTGCAAAAGTAACCTTCTCAATTTTGTCGGTAGTTGAGATAGAAGTACTCTCCACTTTTTCAGGAACTACTTTATTGGAAGTTGTTTTAAACGATTCGGCAGCAACAGGACTTACAGATTTTACGCTTGCCGTTAGGTTATTGTCAATAGTAAATGTACTTGAAGGCAAATCATATTCCTTTGTTTCATTCGATTCAACATACGAGAATTTTCCGTCGATAGCGTAATTACCATCTCTTAAAGTTTCGGTACTAATAATGTATGAAGCGGTAATTGTATTTTGTTTTGGTAATGCAAGCCAAATAAATTTCAATTTATTGTCCTGCACCATAAATGTACCTCCTTCTGTTTTCGCATACTTAACTTGCGCTCCCTCCGGTAAAAGCTCTGCTAAGCGCGCAAAGCCTTTGTAATCATCTTTGTTAATGATTATTTCAACCTTCATTTCCTTGGTTGAATTGGCTTTAACAATGCGTTCACAGTTTACGGCTCGTATGCCTCCCGAAGCAAAAGCCAAAAACAAAGGCAGAATGAAGTATTTCATTTGATTTGATATTAATTTTTTGTTAAATGTACGAAAGTTAAAGCCATTGTACAATAGAGCAGCCATGCAAATTTTGAGTGTTCTTATAATCCGTGGTTAAAAGTGGAACACAGAAAAACAATCCATTCCTTTAATCAATCTTTAATTTAACAACAGATACACTTTGATTTATAACAAGGCGGGCAAAATAAATTCCCGCTGCCAAATTATATTTACCTATATCGACAGTTTGTGCATATTGACCCGATTGTTGCTTCTGATTGATTAATGTTTCTACCACTCGCCCATAAACATCAAGCAATTCCAGCTTAACTATACCGGGTTGCACTGCTGTATAGTTTATAAAAACAGCGTTTGTTGCAGGGTTAGGAAAAATCCGAAGATTATTATCCGCAGCAATTTCATTTACACCTACGTGCATTACACCTGCACGCATACTATCGCGGTAAGTAACTCTTGTTACTACACCAATGTTGTTAACATCAATTTCAAGTACCGGAACCTTTTCGTTGTTGGCTATCCATTTATATTGGTAAGAAACGGGGAGTGGAATTTTTGTTCCAAAACTCAAACCGGAATAATAAATAGTGTCAGTTACATTCAATGTTGACTTAACTTTTAAAGTATTAAAAGTGCCATAGGGCGTTGTAAGGCTTCCCCATCCTTCCACTTTGTTAACACGTTTTTGATGCTGTCCAAAAGCACCTAATGTTGGTATGTTTACTAAATAGTTAGAAACAGACGAGTCGGAATTACCATAATTCATAGGAAATTTATAAATCACGTCTATCGAATCGTACTTTACCGAAACCGGCGCTCCGTTAACCGTTGAGCCGAAACCTACAATTGAATATCCGTTTGAATTATTCTGAAAATAATTATAGGTATTGGTTAGTTGAATCTGCGAAAGAACATTTAAATCGGAGGTCTTTTGCGCAAAACTCGCTTTATACTTTGGATACATTATCCCATTGTTAAAATAAAACTGATACAACAACGGAGTTGAAGTTACTGCAACAAACGTATCTACGTACTGTAGCACGGGTTTGAGCGAATCGTAATTCCATGTATAATTTGTTCCTGTTAATTTCGGGTCGGGAATACCTACAGTAGAGGCCTGTGTCATCCGAATAGTGTCGGCTTTTGAAAGCAAATCTATGCCGGTAACAGTAATTTGTGAAAACCCGTATGCAGTAAATAACAATGCTAGTGCAGTTGTAAAATAGATGTTTTTCATTTGTAGTGTTTTTTTTGAACTTCTAAAGTTATGATTTTGCCAATAGATTTCCAATATTAACGATTCACATTATGTAGCTTTAGCCACACAAATATAGAGGAGCAGCTATTGTTAATTGGGTATGATTTGTTAGGTTTGTAAAATTCCAAACATTAATTTATGCCACAAGCGGCGGAAAATAAAAGCGCAGGGATGAAGGAGAATTTATCATTTGAAGAATTTAAAAAAGTTGTGCTCAACGATTTTCGTATTGCAAACGAAAGCCGCGAGGTAAGTTTACTTGGAAGGAGAGAAGTGTTGATGGGAAAAGCCAAGTTTGGCATATTTGGAGATGGAAAGGAAGTTCCGCAAATTGCCATGGCAAAAGTATTTCGCGAAGGCGATTTTCGATCGGGCTATTACCGCGATCAGACTTTTATGTTTGCTACCAATACGCTTACACTTCAGCAATGGTTTGCAGGATTATACGCCCATACCGATGTTGATGCAGAACCCATGTGCGCAGGTCGGCAAATGGGAGGTCATTTCGGCACACGCAGCCTTAACGCCGATGGTACATGGAAAGATTTGACAAAAATTAAAAACTCATCCGGCGACATATCGCCGACCGGTAGTCAAATGCCGCGTCTGCTCGGACTGGCTATGGCGTCGAAATATTTTAAACTGAACCCTGAGTTACAGACAGAAAAATTTTCGCTCTTTTCTAAAAAAGGAAACGAAGTTGCCTTCGGCACTATTGGAGATGCAAGTACGTCGGAGGGTCTGTTTTGGGAAACAATAAATGCAGCGGGTGTTATGCAAATACCCATGATGGTTTCTGTTTGGGACGATGGGCAAGGCATTTCTGTTCCTAAAAAATATCAAACTACCAAAGAAAGTATTTCCGAAATTTTAAAAGGCTTTCAGCGCGATGAGAATGGAAACGGATACGAAATATTCCGTACAAAGGGATGGGATTATGCCCACCTCTGTGAAACGTACGAAAAGGCCATAAAAATTTGCAGAGAAGAACATGTTCCTGTGCTTGTGCATGTAGAAGAGGTAACGCAACCCCAGGGGCACAGCACATCCGGATCGCACGAGCGATACAAGCCCAAAGAGCGCCTCGATTGGGAACGCGAGTTCGATGGAATAAAAAAAATGCGAGAGTGGATTATTGAAAGTGCTATTGCCACCGATGACGAATTGAAGCAAATTGAAACGGAAGCTAAGCAAACTGCAAAAGATGCTAAAAATGCCGCATGGAAAGACTTTCTCGATCCTATTAAAGCTGAAGTGAAAGAAGTTACACTTCTGTTTGACGAAATCGGACAAACAGCTTCAAATGCAGAACTTATTTTAAAAATTAAATCCGACTTACTTTCAAATGCCGAGCCGCTGCGAAAAGACGTTTACAATAGTGTAAAAAAAGTACTTCGCATTATTCGTAATGAAAATACGGCTTCGAAACAAAAATTAATCGCATGGCTAAACACTGCCAATGACGCGAATCAAGACCGTTATAATTCATTTATGTTTAACATTTCGCCCGATGCGACCAATCGGGATACGGAAAAGGCTGTTGAATATCCCGCCAATCCCCAACATGTGGATGGTCGCGAAATTTTACGCGACAATTTCGATGCAATTTTAGCTCAGCATCCCGAAGTATTGATTTTTGGAGAGGATGCCGGTAAAATAGGCGGCGTAAACCAAGGTTTGGAAGGACTTCAGAAAAAATACGGCGAGCAACGTGTATTTGATACAGGCATACGCGAAGCTACAATAGTAGGTCAAGCCATAGGTATGGCAATGCGCGGGCTGCGGCCAATTGCCGAAATTCAATACATCGATTATCTGTTGTATGCCTTGCAAATTATGAGCGACGATTTAGCCACTGTGGCTTACCGGACAAAGGGCGGGCAAAAAGCTCCAATAATTATACGCACACGCGGACATCGTCTTGAAGGTATTTGGCACAGCGGATCTCCAATGGCAATGATTATTAATGCGCTGCGCGGAGTTCATATTTGTGTGCCTCGAAACATGACTCAGGCTGCTGCTTTTTACAACACACTCATGCGACTCAATCAACCCGGCATTGTGGTTGAGGCGCTTAATTCGTATCGCTTTAAAGAACCTCTTCCTTCTAATCTTGGCGATTTTTATCTTCCGCTTGGTGTACCCGAAATAATTCTTGAAGGAAAAGACATTACAATTGTAACGTATGGTCCCTGCTGCCGTATAGCACTCGAAGCCTCAGAAATGCTGAAAGAAACAGGTATTGCAGCCGAGATTATTGATGTTCGCACTTTACTTCCGTTCGACGTTCGCAGCAGCATTGTTGAATCGATTAAAAAAACGAACAGAGTTTTATTTCTCGATGAAGATGTGCCCGGTGGCGCCAGCGCATACATGATGCAGAAAGTTGTTGAAGATCAAAATGCGTATCAATACCTCGACTCCACCCCTCGTACACTCTCTGCAAAAGAACACAGACCGGCTTACGGAACCGATGGAGATTATTTCAGCAAACCGAATGTTGATGATGTTTTTGAGGCAGTGTACAATATAATGCACGAATTCAATCCCGATAGTTTTCCATCGATTTATTAATACGTTGAAAAAAATTACTGAATCCGACTCTGCCTACAAGCACCTCGAACAAATGAGCGTGAACGAACTGCTCGTCAATATAAACAGGGAAGACAAAACTGTGGCTTTGGCTGTTGCTGCCATCATTCCCAAAATTGAAAAATTAGTTACTGTTATTGTAAAAAAAATGAAAGAGGGCGGACGCCTGTTTTATATTGGCGCCGGAACGAGCGGAAGATTGGGCATTGTAGATGCTTCCGAATGTCCTCCAACTTACGGCGTACCCCAAGGAATGGTAATTGGACTTATTGCCGGAGGCGACAAAGCAATACGCAAGGCTGTTGAGTTTGCCGAAGATGATTTGCAGCAAGGATGGAAGGATTTGATGCGATATAAAATAAACAGAAAAGATGTAGTAATCGGAATTGCAGCATCAGGAAGCACACCTTACGTAGTGGGGGCATTAAAAAAATGCAAAGAAAAAAAAATAATCACTGCTTGTATTACCTGTAACCCCGGAAGTCCGGTTACACACGAAGCCACCCACCCATTGGTGATTGTTGTTGGTCCCGAATTTGTTACAGGTAGCACCCGAATGAAAGCCGGTACAGCACAAAAACTTACGTTGAATATGATATCGACAACCGTGATGATAAAACTAGGGCGGGTGCGTGGAAACAAAATGGTGGATATGCAGTTGAGTAATAATAAACTGGTGGAACGCGGCACTCAAATGATTATGCGCGAACTAAAAGTAGATCATAAAACAGCACAAGCCTTACTTATAGAACACGGAAGTGTTCGTAAGGCTATTGACAGTATATAACCGGAGCGAGCGAGATGCAAAAAAAATTAGAAGAAAATTTACAACAGTCTGTTAATTACCAAGTCAAGTTTGGTAATTATTTTCATCGGTTCTCTTAGCTGACACTTTCAGTTTACACTCTCAACACATCATTCGTTCCATTTCTTACGTAACGCTTTTTTTTCCGAATGTTTTCGTTTTGATTGGAGTCGTGTTTCTTTTATTGATTTTTTTTGTGCGGTGGTTAAACGTTTCTTTTTAACCTCGAAACATTTGGTTAAGAGTGTGTAAAATTTTTCAACCGCCAACTCCTTATTTTGAAGCTGCGATCGACTCGACTGCACAACTATTTGCAACACTCCGTGCTTGTTAATTTTGTTACACAATTCTTTTAATATAGTTTGTTTTTGAGTGATGTTCAGCAGTGCTGAATTGACTACATCAAAATTTAATTCAACTTTAGTTGATACCTTATTAACATTCTGACCGCCCTTCCCACTGCTTCGGCTAGTTTTAAACTCAAGTTCGGTATAAAGATTTATGAAAGGTTTCATCTGTATATATTTTTTTAAGTATCTGTTGGTCACATGCCTGCCTGTCGGCAGACAGGGAATACGCCATATTCATTTTCGGTTTGTATGCCGCAGGTATATGGCTATTTCATGTGAGAAAATTATGCAAATTTACAAATACAATATTAATTTTGTCTCATGCGCATCTTATTGTCAGTTTTTCTTTTTTGCTTATTCGTTCCCGCAGCATTCTGCCAGAACCGTGCCGATAGTTTAGCAAACCGATATAAAAATTATATAGCTAAATACCTCGATAAAGAAAATGCCTTGTCCGGTTATTATTCAGTCGATCGTGATGGCATAAGCATATTTCAATCGCCCAATAGTAAAGCTAACAACAATGTTGAATATAAAATATTTTGGACGGAGCTGGAACAAACCAAACTTTTGTTCGGAAATCTAAGCACCGAAGATTTACTTTCTTTGCTTAAAGAAAAAAAGGAAAATGATTTATTTTCGTTACCCATTGAAACATCAAAAGGAAGTTTAACTTCATCTACTTCACCACAGGCCCGGTCGTTAAAAAATATGCGTATAGCCATCGACCCCGGTCATACTGCCGGCACGATTGAAGAAGCACGAGTTGAAAAAAAATTCATCGACATAAAAGCTGATGCTGCAACCGGACTTAAAGCAGATGTACAACTTATTGAAGGACAGCTCAACCTGGCTACGGCGCTACTTTTAAAAGAAGAACTCGAAAGAATGGGTGCCATAGTTATGTTAACACGCACCTTACCCGGCCAAACCGCATTTGGAGTTTCTTTTAAACAATGGATGCAGACTTCATTCAAGAGAGCCGTTGATTCTTTATTTATTATAAACGAAATCACTAATGATGACAAACAATTTTTGCTGACTAAAGCCGACGAAAAGGAAATTTTCAGAAAATTATTTTCTTCCCTCGATACTAAAGAGAGATCTCGAAAAATGAATGCGTTTAAACCCAACCTTTCTATTATTATACATTATAATGTAGATGAAAAGAATACGGAATGGAAAAAACCTTCTTCTAAAAATTTTAATATGGCTTTTGTAGGTGGAAGTTTCATGAAAAATGAACTGGAAAAAGAAATTGACCGTTTTGAATTTTTACGCCTTATGCTTAGCGATGACATACGCAACTCGCTTAATTTTTCGTCGTATATGTTAAAAAGTTTTGTAGCCGAATTAAACGTACCTATTGCAAAAGAAAAGAATGCGGACTACCTGCACGAATACTGTTTGTCAACCGAAAAGGAAGGGGTGTATTGTCGAAACTTAACTCTTACTCGATTGGTGCATGGCACAATTGTGTATGGTGAAACCCTCTACCAAGACAATATTGAAGAGCTATTCGAACTTGCCAAACACGAAGTACTTATTAACGACATAGAAACCTCAAAACGTGTAAAACAAGTTGCAGCAGCCTATTTTAATGGAATTTTAAGATTTTCCGGGATTATTAAATGAATTTTATGATTAGAATTTTTTTTCGATACTTGATCTGACAGAAGGTATTTTTTTCAGCTTGCAATTAAATTTTCGTTTA
>JADLGT010000241.1 GCA_020849195.1 Bacteroidia bacterium | reverse complement strand
TTGGGGGGCTCCTAAGTTTATTTTTATCTTATTGCCACTCACTGCAATTGATTTTTTGATTGTACGAAAAATGTATTCCGCAACACGTCCCGGTAACAAAAAATGGTTGCGTGTCGGATCGCTATGTATTAATCTCGGGATTCTATTTTATTTCAAAGACTCGAATTTTTTCATTGAAAATATAAATAGCCTTTTTATAAAATCAGGATTAAAACCTATAGAATGGATTTCTGTAGCGCTACCAATTGGCATCTCCTTTTTTTGTTTCGAAACCCTCACCTATTCCATAGATGCTTATCGGGGTGTAATAAAACCTTTAAATAAATTAACAGATTATTACTTGTACATATTGCTTTTCCCGAAACTTATTGCGGGACCAATAGTACGATTTAACTTAATCGAAGATCAAATTCAAACAAGAAATGAAATAATAGACGATCGCTTGATGGGGTTTTTTCGTTTCATCATCGGCCTATCAAAAAAAGTTCTTATTGCCAACGTCATGGGAAAAATGGCCGACACCTGTTTTAATGGGAATATTGAAAACCTTGATTCAATTCAAGCATGGATAGGAATTCTTGCATATACCTTTCAAATATATTTTGATTTTTCAGGCTATTCAGATATGGCACTTGGTATTGGGCGAATGCTTGGTTTTAAATTTCCTGAAAATTTTGATAACCCCTATACCTCCTGCAGCATAACCGAATTTTGGAGAAGATGGCATATCACACTCGGAATGTGGATGCGCGAGTATTTATATATTCCTTTGGGAGGAAGTCATGTAAAAACAAAACGAAGATTGTATTTTAATCTTTGGGTGGTTTTCTTGCTTTCCGGTTTATGGCATGGTGCGTCATGGAACTTTGTATTATGGGGAGCTTATCATGGACTATTTCTTATTATGGATAAAATGTTCTTATTGCGTTTCTATAAATTTATCGGCAAGATACCTTCAACACTAATTACTTTTTTAATTGTCTTGTTTGGGTGGGTATTATTTCGGATGGAAAACTTTTCAACGGCTACAATTATTTACGAAAAACTGTTTTCATTTCATTGTAATTCAAATTCTCTTACTGGCAATGGTGAGTTTTGGGCTATGTTAACTCTTGCCCTTCTTTTTTCTTTTTTTACTGTATCTGAGATTGGCAAGAAAATTCAAAATAAAATATATTATTCTCAATATACCATTGCCGGATATATTTCAGCAACATTTATTGTTATCGGCTTATTTGCCATTTGCATTGCATCTATAACTGCATCCGACTTTAATCCGTTTATTTATTTCAGATTTTAACAATGCCATTTAATGAAAAAATAAAACGAGTGCTTTTTGCAATAATTCTTGCTGTGCTTGCGATTCCTTTTATCCAGCAAAATCTGAAACTAGTTGCAATAAAAGCGCTGCATGGAGCAATTGTAAATGTACCCGACTCAACATTCACTATTGAAAGATGGCTAAACGAAAACTATCAGAAACAACAAGAGTGTTATTTAAACCAACAGTTCGGATTTAGAAATTCATTTATTAGATTAAATAATGAAATTCATTTTCGTTTATTTAATGCCGCTAAAGCTAATGGCGTTATCGTTGGTAAACAGAACTACTTGTTTGAAATAGGCTATATTAATGCGTACTATGGTATGGATTTTATAGGAATGGAAAAAATTGATGACAATGTCAAAAAATTAAAGCAGTTATCCGACACATTAAAAAAAATGGGCAAAGATCTTATCATTGTTTTTGCTCCCGGCAAGGCAAGCTATTATCCTGAATACATCCCCGATAAATACAAAACGAATGTAACAATTACGAACTATAGCTACTATTTAAAAAAAATTAAAGAAAATGGATTAAACAACATCGACTTCAATAGCTACTTTGTCGAAAAGAAAAAAACTTCAAAATATTTGCTCTATCCCAAAACAGGCATTCATTGGAGCATGTATGGCATCTTTTTAGTTTCGGATTCGTTAGTAAAATACATCGAAAAACTACGAAATATTGATATGCCTGAAATTAAATGTAGTGAAGTAATATATACTGATTCAATTCATCCGAATGATATGGATATTGAAAGGGGAATGAATTTGTTATTCCCAATATCAAAACCCAAGATGGCCTATCCAGTTTACAAGTATAATATGCAAAATAAAACGAAGCCTAGTGTTATTACTGTTGCCGATAGTTACTACTGGAGTATATATGGCACTAATATGGTAAAGGCGCTTTTTGAACGCCCCAGGTATTGGTATTATTTCAAAGAATTTTACGCAGCAGATTCATATATGAAAACTATTGATGTCATTAATTTTGAAGATGAAATAAATAAGAATGATATAATTATACTAATGGCAACAGAAGCTAATTTGGCAAAATTCCCTTGGGGATTTATTGAAAAAATGAATGAAATTTATCTATCCAAGGATGCCAGAGAACGAAAAATTAAAAAATTGATTGATCAAATAGTACAGTCGCCCGAATGGTTTGATAAAATTAAGAAGTCGGCAATAGCGAAAAATATAAGTCTTGATTCAATGCTTAGGTCAAATGCAATTTACATGATTGAACAGGAAAAAAAGTAAGAATCAGCCCACCCCACAAAACCACGACACTAACAATTGTCTTGGTTTTTTACATACATTCGCTTCATCGCCCGCATATTGTTTTAAAACTA